>NZ_JBHLVO010000029.1:0-61633 GCF_042433335.1 Metabacillus herbersteinensis | reverse complement strand
GGTCTACTATTCTCTATAATTGCTTCAAATCCAATAAAAAAATCAAAAAGGAGTTCGGAATGAGAGCATTCCGAACTCCTTTTGTCTACAAACTGAGCACCCTATATAATAGAGTGCTTCCTTATTATTACTTTTTACTGAACAAGTTTCTTACGCCATCATAAATCATGACGAGTGAGAAGACTAGAACTGTTAAAATGCCAACCACTGTAGTAAATGGTGAAACGCTTTCTAAAAATGTACCATCAAAAGGAACTTTAATAAGTGCAAAACCAGCTAAAATCGTTGCAAGGAATAAGAAAATCCGATTATCCAATGTTCTCCCTCCTTCCTATGAGATTGTTAGATTATATGACTTAATTGTTACAAATATGACAGTAGTGTAATTAAGGGCATTGTAAGGATGCTTTTTTATTTTGCCTAAATTTGAATGAATGGGAGTTGATACAGTGATTGATCTAACGAAAAACTTAGAAGAGATTGACAAAGGGATAGATAGAATTGATAGGAATAATAAGCAAATCCAACTACTGCAATTATTGTTTGATATCCAGATTGAACAAAGGGAGATTAAGAGGGAGATTAAAAAGCTTAGTCGACTACTGTTAGAAAAGGGTGATAAGTGATGACAATATCTGAACAGCAAAAAAGTGAGTTACAACAAGCAATTGTTGATATGGAAGTTAATCAGCAGGAGTTAGACAGATTGATTACACAGGCAGATATTATGAGCAAGAGAGTTATAGAGATATTGAACAGGATAAAGGGGTTAAATAAATGACAGGATTAACAATATCATGTTTTGTCATCTTGTTTGCTACAATTGTAGTTTTATTGATTCATTTGCATCGTAGGGAAGAGTCGAATAAGCAGGAAAGACAAGACTTAATAGATAGGTTGATGAGTAAGGACTTTGTTGAATATAAGGAACAGACTAGTGAGCCTGTTATGTATGATCCAGTGGAAGTTAGTGAAGCAGCTGAATATTGGCGAGAGATTGAAGAGAGTAAAGTTTAGAAGCATCCCTTTAGAGATGCTATATATTTATATCTAGCTTGTCTAGAGAATCGAAGATTTCTTTAAATAGCAAGTTTATGAGATCTAAATATTTTTTATTAAAATCATTAGTTATGGATTCAATATGGTGATTTTCTGGTTTAAGTGGATATTTCAGGTATGAAACACCTGTTATACCTTTGACAGATTTAAACTGTTTACTTTTAATTGGAGCTTTATCATTATGTACAAAATAGTTTCTTAGGAAGTTGTAACCAAGGAATTGTTTACGAATATCATCAGAAATATTGACTGGGATATTATGGACAGTTTCTATATAGAAAAGATATTGAAATAACCCTTTGTGGCTTATATCAGAAAGTTTAATTTTACTTAAGTTCAGTTTTTCTAACTTCTGAGCAATGCTGCGAAATTCGGTTTCAAGAAAAGAATAAAGGGATAAAAATAACGACTTACGTAAGATTTGGGAATAAGTTTCTTCTAGGTCATGATATCTATCAAAAAACACATGCTCATAAAACTCTTGTTTCTCTTCTTCATCTTGGAAATCTTTTGCTTGTTGCTCAAATTCTTCCTCTAAAGAAGACTTATGTGAGTCAATATTTTCTTCCATGAAGTTTATATAGTTATAGAAATCTTGTATCTGTAAGTTTAATAAAAATTGATTAATGTTTCCAATCCTATTCATGAATAATTCCCTTCTAAAGATAATGATTACTTAAGTATTAGGATAACACAGTTTAAAATTAAAGGTGGTGTAAATTATGACTTCTAATCTATGTGGAAGCAAGCAGAACGAGGAGAGAGTGACTTCATTCCTTTATTCTTTCCTTGGTATGAACATCAAGAATACAGAATGGAACCACCTGAAGACTTTGTATTAACCGATGAAGAAGAGGAATTAAAGGAACTATATAACGTTGATAATGATCAATTGTATTGGAGACGTTGGGCTATTCGTAATAACTGTGGTGGTGACCCTGAGTTATTTAAACAAGAATATCCTGCTAACAGTGAAGAAGCTTTCCTCAGTAGTGGTAGACCTAGGTTTGACATTAAGACTTTATTTACTCAACTATTCGGTGCAAACATTGAGATTAGTGGAGACTGTAGTCGATTTACCTTGAAGGTATATAAAACAACCATACCTAGTGTATTAAAGTACAATTTCAATGAAATTCAACCTCTACTAGAACATTTCAGCCTAGGTATTATCAGTGGAAAGGATCGAAACGGTCAGTACGTTACCTTTGATTTATTGAAGCAACCTCATATACTAATTGCTGGAGAAACTGGTTCAGGAAAATCAACACAATTAAGATCCATTCTGACAACAATGATACTTTCCAAACGACCAAGTGAGCTACATTTGTATTTAGGTGACTGCAAAAAGTCAGAGTTTCACATTTTCCGAAAAGTTGAGCACGTACAATGTGTATTATCAACTTCAAAGGATATACGGAAGATGTTGAAGCATATAAAAAGGGAATTGGATGAACGTAGCGACCTTGCAGAAGCATTTGAAGTTAGTCATATTGATGACCTACCTATTGAACACAAGAAGCCATATATCGTTGTTTGTATAGATGAGTTTGTGATGTTACGTAAAGATGAAGAGATTATGGAGATTTTAACGGAGATTGTTGCCATCGGTAGAACGTTGGGTGTGTTTGCCATCCTTTCCATGCAACGTCCGAACGCAAAGGTATTAGATACTACAATTAGAGCGAATCTTACTGTTAGTATGGGTTTTAAATTACGTGATGTAACCGAATCTCGAATAGTCAACACGCCTAAAGCACATGAAATAGATGTGAGTGGTCGTTTCATTATGAATAGTGACAAATTATATGAGCTGCAAGCACCTTATTTAAAAATTGAAGATGCAAAGAGCTTGTTGAGTCCTTTCATGGTGTCTAATGAGGTCAAGGAAGTGTTTTCAAATGAAGGGAAAGAAGAAGTTAAACAACTAACTAAGAATGACATCTTTGGGAGGTTGAATTAATGGGATTATCTAAGCGTGATAAAGCTATCTGTAATGATTTAAATAGGTTTAGATGTATGTCATTAGATGATATAGCAGACATCTATTTTAAGGGCTTAATGAAGCCCAAGAACTCTGCTAATAATGTTCTAAAGCGATTGTATAGGGATGGTTATATTAAGCGTTCTACAGCCTTTCAGCCTTATGTATACTTTGGTTCTGACGTTAATATAAAAGAGGATAGTGCAAAGATAGGACACTTCTTAGCAATAGTAAATGTGTATAAAGAAATGTCTTTGTTTGGTCACTTTGATGTATTTCAAGTTGAACCTAAATATGGAAGTAAAGGAACAGTTGAACCAGATATATTTTGTATTTATAATAAGTCACCATTCTTTATAGAAGTGCAGAAGACATTCTATAGTCAAAAAACGATGGATGAAAAATTAAAAAGATATAAGAAACTTTATGATAGTAAGATCATTGATAAAGAACCTTGGCAGCATAAAAATAATCCCATATTTCCAATTGTATTGATATTGTCTGAGCAGCGTTTTGCCCTAGATGAAGATTACGAGTTCGATTTAATACAATCCGTCTCATTTAGTCAGTTTTTAAACACATTAGAACCTATTGTTGAACAAAGGGAACATACTCCTTCTATAGAAAAGAAAACTTCACCACAACAAGCAAATCAGCCTAAACGAAGATCAACTCCACCTATCAATCCAACTAATAAACCTTTACCCCCAAATATCAACAATAATATTCAAGTATCTTCAAATATCAGAGTGCATAATTAAAACCGCTGACTATTCAGTGGCTTCTTTTTTGTCCTCTTTTACTATTTCAAGTAGTTCATTAATTTCACAATCTAAAGCAGTACATAATTTTTCAAGGGTTTCAAATTTTATTCCATCTGTTTCCTCGTTATAAAGCTTAGTAATGCCGTTACGATGTAAACCAGTCATGGTAGCAACATCACTAATCTTTAGTCTTTTTTCTCCCATAATTCTTGATAAATTTACTTTTATCATCTTAATAAACCGCCCTCTCAGTTAACTCCTTGGTTAAATTATATACTCTAATGAACATTTTTTCAATTGGTTGTTGACAATGCACACTGTAGTGTATATTATGTAATTAAGAAGTTAACACTAAGGTGTATATTTTAACCAAATAATAAACATTTTAAACACCTAAGTGTAAAAAAAGGAGGGAACAAAAATGATTTTCACAAAATTGTTAGTAAATGATGATGACCAGTACATCGCAGTAAAAGCTGAAAAAATTGATGGGAAACACGCAATTCACATTTCTGGTAACACGGTTTATCTATCTGAAATTGTTCCAACTGATCAAACATGTACACTGTTTGTTCAAAAAGAAATCAAAGCAGTAATTGCCGATGAGATAAACGTAGTGAATGAAGAAGATTTGCTTAAAGAGTTGAAAAAAATGATTCTGAATATGTCCTTTTATGAGTTCCTTACACTGGTATATCAGTGGGAAGATGATTGTAATCTTGGGTTAATTAAAAATGGTGGTTATCGAGTAAAGGAGTGGAAGGGTGAAAAGTAATATAGCTTATTGTGGGTTGTTCTTGCTGTCCTTTGATTGTTTGATATTACTTGTTTTATTTCAATAATAGAGAGGAATTGAATCATGTTTCCTAAAAATTTCAAGTTAATTAAATATGATGAAGATGCTATTGCTTTTAACCAACAGGAAATAACGGACTTAGAACAGCATTTTAATGATGAAATTGGCGATGATATTATAGGAAAAATTGTTAGAGATCACATCAACTTAATGATGATTATACTTGGTTACAAATTTGTGGAAGTTAAATAAAAAATATATGGACAATTGTCCAAAGGGAGAGATTTTATAATGATAAAAACTCAAACAAAGGTAAATGAAAAGGAATTTGAAGTATTTACAACAATTCAACTACCGATTTCAATTAAAGTTAAAGGTGAAAATTATCAAGAAGCATTCAACAAAGCAATGTCACAACTAGATGAATATGCAATTGCTCAAGTTTATCTTACTTTAATGCTGAATAATGGAGAGATCATTTCACCTAAAGTACATAATTGGGAAACGCCAGATGGAATTGAAGCTGTATTTGAGGAAGAGTAATTAAGCATTTTTATAAACTATTTTCATAAAATATAGACAGCAATAAAGAAGTTTGGTATATTT
Organism: Metabacillus herbersteinensis; assembly: GCF_042433335.1. Classification (NCBI taxonomy): domain Bacteria; kingdom Bacillati; phylum Bacillota; class Bacilli; order Caryophanales; family Bacillaceae; genus Metabacillus; species Metabacillus herbersteinensis. The sequence continues at coordinate 56,424 of NZ_JBHLVO010000029.1, read as the reverse complement.
CTCTTAACAGAAAGAGTGGTTGAAAAAGTTAGATAAACGTTGATATATCAAGGGTTTGATGCAAATGGGTATGAAGCCTTCTCAAAAGAAAATAAACCAAATGCTAAAATCAATGAACGGACAAATGCAATAAAGCACGCAATAGCGTGCTTTTTTGCATATTTTTATAAACAATTTGCATTTTTTTTGGTGGGTTCATAGTCATTATAGTTATTTAATAACCGATCTAAGTCTTGACTATATTTAATTGAAAGTGACGAGCTAAGTCCAGTTTTTAGGACAATGTCAATGAGTTCAGCTCTTTTCTGTTCGATGATTTTAAGCATTTCATGTTTAGACACAGAAACTTGTCCTTTCTACATGGAAGTCGAATTTTTTTCTGAGTTTCTAAATATAGTTCTATTATACCCTTTTATGGGAATAAATCCAAAAAGGTTTTTCTGAAACTTCTTCTTTATATATTATAATATTGAGTCGACCATTCTGAAAACCCCATTAGTATACTTGTTAGTAGAATGACATAAAAATGTCATAGTTTGAAACATAGGAATTCAAATGTTGTTTTGCTAGAATATAAGAAAACGTTTCTCTTTTAGGAGGAGAACAATGACTGATGTAAATATATTTTTAGCTTTTGGAGCAGGTTTTCTTTCGTTTATTTCTCCATGTTGCTTACCACTTTATCCGGCATTTTTGTCTTACATAACAGGTGTTTCAGTTGGTGAACTTAAATCCGATAATAAACTACTTCAAAAAAGAACATTGTTACATACAATCTTTTTTTTAATTGGATTTTCTGTTATTTTTATAGCACTTGGGTTTAGTACTTCTTTAATTGGTGATTTGTTTTATGATTATCAAGATTTAATTCGTCAGATCGGAGCTATTCTTATCGTGCTATTTGGATTTATGGTATTAGGTATTTTTAAACCCGAATTTCTCATGAAAGAACACCGTTTTGAGTTTAAAAATCGTCCCTCCGGTTATCTTGGTTCTATCTTGATAGGAATGGCCTTCGCCGCAGGGTGGACACCTTGTACAGGACCTATTCTTTCCGCGGTCATATGGTTAGCTGCAAGTAACCCAGGTTCAGCAATGCTTTATATGATTGCTTATATTTTAGGATTTGCCATTCCATTTTTCATCCTTTCATTTTTTATTGGAAAGCTAGGATGGATAAAAAAGCATAACCTTAAAATTATGAAAATCGGAGGTATACTCATGATTGTGATGGGGATCCTACTGTTTTTTGACATGATGACGACAATTATTACATTCTTGTCTAGTGTTTTTGGTGGTTTTACAGGATTTTAGTCCTAATTTCATAAAAAAAGCATCTAGTATTAAGTCTAATTTACTATATTAAACTGAATCATTTGTTATAATGAGAATTAGAGTGATAGAAATTGCTTATTTGAATTGGAAAGACAATCAACTAAGCAATCGCCTTCACATAGAGGCACTTGGCTAGCCCAAGTTTCCTTTATCATTTCTGGGGAGGAACAAGGCATGGCAAGAATTTTAATTGTTGATGATGCGAAGTTTATGCGAATTACGCTAACGAATATATTAATGAAGGCAGATTATGAAGTCGTTGGTGAAGCTGAAAATGGACTAGAGGCCATTTCTCTTTTCCGAGATTTGCAACCAGATTTAGTAACGATGGACATTACAATGCCAGAAAAAAACGGTGTGGAAGCATTAAAAGAAATTAAACTAGAATTTCCACATGCCAAAATTATCATGTGCTCTGCGATGGGTCAGCAAAAAATGGTTGTTGAAGCGATTGAAGCAGGGGCGAAGGATTTTATTGTGAAGCCATTTGATGAAAATCGTGTGATTGAAGCGATTACTCGTGTACTAGGTTAATGTATACATAAAGTCAATTAAGAGTGCACGTCTATCTTATTGACTTTTTTAGTTTGGTCTTCCTTGTTCAAAAAAATAAAACGTATATAATAGTAGTAGCTCTCTATCTAGAAAAGGGTTGATTATAGTGGCAACAGTTTCAACAATAGTAGCTTTAGTTATGGCAATGATTGTTATGTTCATACGTTCTAAAGCAGCGAAAAAACCAGCAACAGCCAGGAAAATTATATTGCCTCCTGTTTTTATGAGTACAGGAGCTCTAATGTTTTTACACCCAATGTTTCGCGTTACATCTTTAGAATTTATAGAGGCAATTACTGTGGGCATGATTTTTTCTATCTTTCTAATTAAAACATCAAACTTTGAAGTGCGTGAGAGTAAAATTTACTTAAAGAGATCAAAAGCATTTGCGTTTATTTTAGTGGGCTTACTTATTATCAGAATTATAATGAAGTCTTATTTGAGTAATAGTATAGACCTTGGTGAGCTAAGTGGAATGTTTTGGATATTAGCATTTGGAATGATCGTGCCGTGGAGAATAGCCATGTTTATATCATTTAAAAAGTTAGAAAATCAACTGAACCCTCCTAATATTCCAGCAACATAAAAAACCTCGAAAATTTCGAGGTTTTTTGTTTGAAGCATTTTAGCGTATATGTTTTATTCTCAAAACAAAGCTTTATATTGAGAATAATCGATCTGTTTTTCTTTTAAACGTTTCACTAAAAACTTGTGATCGCGCTTCGGAGTAGCAAGTATATAGCCACGAATTACTAGATCTTGAGTAATCGAAGAAGTGTGTTCTTCAATTGCAAGCTCGCCAATCTTTCCAGCAATCTTCGAGCGCGCTATATCTCTGAATAACTCAGGAACAGGCTCAACTAAATCTTCTAATAAATTTTTTTCCTCTTGCTTCCACAAATGTCTTGTTTGGTCTAAATAGTAGTCCTGCCAATCAAGATCAGACTTTCCATCTTCTTTTGGTAGTCGTTTTAAGAATTTCCGAAACATGAAGAAACCGCCAATACCTAACATTGTCATTAAAAAAACAACCCAAAAAAGAATGAACCATAAAAACCAACCTTCTAGCATTTCTATCACCTCTGTAACAGCCAAATCTTATTCTATTATACACAACGCCGGAACAGATGGAAACATTGAAGCTAAATTAAAGACCTTTATGAGATTTATGATCAGTCGCTAATAGAAGTAAGGCTTTTTTTACTGCTACTTTTTTTTCTCGATGATGAGAAGACGTTAGCAAAATATCTAGCTCTGCTTGAACATGATAGATAGAGTGCTTAAAATAGATATCGAGACGAATCGTTCCTGCATCAGTGGGTAAGTAGAGAACTTCATATGTATCAACCATTCGTACTCCTCCTATAGCTACAAAAGCAAATTAAGGTTTGATAATCATTAAAATAAATAAAAGCACACCAAATGTTGATGCAACATAAAATAGACCGTTTACACGCGATAAATAGCTTTGTTCTAGTAGAGGTAATTCCTTTTCAGACTGGTTTTCTTCATTGAAAACCCACTGCGATAGCTTTTTATTATTCGGTGTAATCAAACAAATCACAATAATTTGGAAAATAATATAGCACACTAATGATCCAAGAAACCAAAGTTGAGTGAACGCTCCATAATTTCCGACAAAGTATAAAATTAGACCGGTTACAACAGCGATTGTTCCACCGATCTTAGGAAAGTACTCTAATTTCTTTGCTAATGATAAAGATGCCTCAATTGTTCAACGCTTTGCTTTTTACGTGTTAAAACATGTGCGAAAAATGTAGGACCAACCCCAATAATAGCAGATAATACATGGATTAACACTAAGACTTTTATCACATAACCTCCCATAAATACAATCTTATATTCCCGTATTTTACTAGAAATATATTAAGTATATATGATTACTTTTATTAAAAGAATGTAAATGTGAGAAGAAATACCTAAAAAAACTCCAAATGGTGGATTTTATTCTTTATTTTGTTCGATTGCTTAATTTAGTGGAGTATGAAAAAAGTAGCTGAAGTATGTTGAACTGTTTTTAGTGAATTCATTGTTCCGTACTTACTTTTCATATAAACTGTAGGATAGCAATCAAAATCGTAGATTATTATAAGTTTTTTCAGTTGGAGAGATGTGAATGAATAAAAAGACGATAGTAGAATATGACATTATGGAAGTTTGTCTTTTAGCCGGGAAAATAATGCTGCAAAGTGGGGCAGAGACGTATCGAGTTGAAGATACGATGATGAGAATTGCAGCATCTTATGGGATAAAACAATCACATAGCTATGTAACACCTACAGGAATTATTTTTTCAATTGAAACAGACGAACCCACGAAAACAAAGCTCATAAGAATTTCAGAGCGTACTACGGACTTAAAGAAGGTTACGATGGTTAATAGTATTTCACGCCGTATTAGTGTAGGTGAGCTTACCGTTGATGAGGCATATCAACAGCTAAAAGAGATAGAATCATCGAACCTGACATTCCCATTTTCTATTCAAGTGGCTGCAGCTGCGATTGCAAGTGGGTGTTTTTTAATCATGTTTGAAGGAGAGTGGCATGACTTTATTGCTGCAATTATCTCAGGAGGTCTTGGTTTTTTAAGCTTGATTTATTTTCACCAACTAGTACCCATTAAGTTTTTTGCTGAATTTTTAGCATCCTTTGTTATTGGAATGTTATCATTTGTCTTTGTTTATATGGGGGTAGGAAATGAGCTAGATAAAATTATTATTGGTTCTGTGATGCCGTTAGTACCGGGATTACTCATTACAAATGCAGTGAGAGATTTAATGGCGGGTCATCTTGTTTCGGGCTTATCGAAGGGTGCAGAGGCCTTCTTAACAGCTTTTGCGATTGGATCTGGAATTGCGATAGTATTTACATTTTTATAGAAGGAGAAGGAGGCAGGAAGAACTGTGATGATTATTGAACAAATCATAACTAGTTTTATCTCATCGGCTGCGTTTGGCATTATCTTTAATGCTCCGAAAGAATCTCTTATAAAATGTGGATTTGTTGGAATGTTAGGCTGGATGATCTATCTTGTAATGTCATCTAGTGGAATTGATGCTGTCATGGCTACAGTTACTGCTTCTTTTTTCGTAGCGGTAACAAGCCAATTTTTCTCAAGAATGTATAAAACGCCAATCATCATTTTTAGTGTCGCTGGGATTATACCCCTTGTGCCAGGTGGGTTAGCGTATGATGCAATGAGGAATTTCGTCGAAAATGATTATAATGTAGCGATTAACTTAGCAGCAAAGGCATTTATGATTTCAGGCTCGATCGCAATAGGATTAGTCTTTTCTGAAGTCATTAACCAAATCATCCGTAAGAAGAGATTGAGTGATAAGGTGAACCCTTAGATCTATTAGAGATGAAACCATTCGGAAACTTAGAGGTCCATGAGTTAAGTAAGAGGTTGAGATAATCATTCAAAGTTCATTGGCGGGACTGCGTGGGAATCGAACCCACCTGAGACGACACGCGCCTCACAAGCGGTTTTGAAGACCGAGACACTCACCAGACGTGCAATCAGCCCCGAGGATTCAAGTATATCAACGTCTTTTAGCTTTTACTCATTTTACTCCTAGTTTGTTCGGTTTTAATTATCATATATTGATGGTAGTTTTACAAGTATTTCAACAGCTGTTCATGCACTTGTTGAATATAATATTTAATAATGCTCAATATATAAGAACAGGACCAATAGCAAAATATGTAAGAGGTGAAGCGATGAAGTCTTCGATTCCAACTGAACAAAGTAATCGACTTGAAGAGTTGAAGGACACTCAAGAAAAACTTTCAACACAATGGATAGATTATTGGAATGATTATTCATCTATAGACACATGGCAATTTTGGGTAAATGTCGGTTTAATTATTATTCCACTAATTATCCTCTATTTCTTAATTGATAGAAAAAAAATATTCATTTTAGGTTTTTTTGGACTTAACATCCATGTTTGGTCGGCATATTTAGATGCAATTGCTACCAGACATAATTATTTAGAATATCCTTATAAAGCGATACCCTTTATTCCTATTAATTTCGGAGTTGATACCGCTCTGGTTCCAGTATCATTTATATTGTTATATCAATGGACATTAAGTAAAAATAAGAATTTCTACTTATATTCATTAGTGTTAATTGGCTTTATCTCATTCATTTTCAGACCATTAACTGCTGCACACCACCTATTACATTTAAATAAAGGTGCAAATTACTTTCACATATTTATTGGATATATAATTATTACGCTATTCTCAAAAGGAATAACTAATGTTTTTCAATACCTTCATACTAAAAACAAATAATTTAAGGGGAGTAAAGTATGCAAGTATTTTCAGTGGCTTTCAAATCCTTCTACATGATATAGTAAAAAAAACAAAATGTGGAAGGTGACATCATGTATTATGTAGTTCTTGACATTGGGTGTTCCGAATGTGGAGAGAGCTCGAATGTATTAGGTATTTTTACATCATTAGAAATTGCTAAGCAATCATTAGAAGATTATAAAAAGAGAAATCGTCTTGATGAATATTCTGATCATGAGTTTTTATCTATAAAATAGATACCCTTGATAAAATCTATCATAATAGTTTTGACCATTTAGTAGAATAGAAATATTCATGAAACAATTACCTTCATTGATCATACACTGTTATAAAAAATAACGGGGGATATTGGATGGAGAAGTATTATTGTACTAGTTGTATGCAGTTATTAGATAATTTTTCTGTTTGTTTTTGGTGTGGCAAAGATGATGTGAAGCCAATTATCATAGAGGTTCAAAAACAAGCAACAAAATTTATTGGCGAGCAGTCGCCTTAACAATTGAAATGCAGAAAAGACGGCCAAGTGTGGTCGTCTTTTCTGTATTTTTCAAGGGTAATCACTGATCTAACCCTTGAACTGGATCAAGTTCTTTGTAAAGGAGCAACCCCCTGCATGGCATCAATATTTTCTTCAGAATCGGAAGAAGTGGATTCTGTTTGTGGTGCGCTTTTAACTTGCTGTTTATCGCCTACATATACTGAGTTACCAAAATGCACAATCCCACCAGAGATTTCATTAATGACTAAAGATTTGATAAATACACCCATTCATTCCTCACCCTTACATTTCTTTTCAATATTTATATGAAAAGATAGAAAGAATGTATAAGCTACTAACTAGCTTTCGACTTAAACTGTCTATTATTTTGAAGTACAATAGAACCATTAATAAGCAAAGTAGAAGGTGATGAAAATGAAACGTTTTTTTACAATTGGAATGGCAGGTCATATTGATCATGGGAAAACAAGTTTAACAAAAGCTTTAACCCACATTAACACTGACACCTTGAAAGAAGAAATAGAACGCAAGATTACCATTGAGCCAGGGATTGCACCTTTAAATCTGAAAGATGATTGGGATGTTTCGATTGTTGATGTGCCTGGACATGAGAGGTTTATTAGGCAAATGATTGCAGGAGTAGCTGGAATTGATTTAGTTATTTTAGTAGTTGCAGCAGATGAAGGTGTGATGCCGCAAACAAAGGAACATCTAGAAATTCTATCCTTCCTTGGGATAAAGAATGGAATCGTAGCAGTTTCAAAGATTGATCGTGTTGATGAAGAAATGAGAGATCTTGTCAAAGAAGAAATCGTCGATGAACTTCAAGACAGCATTTTTGAACATTCTCCAGTTCTTTTTATAGATAGTTTATCAGGAAATGGACTCGACACTTTAAAAAGCATCCTGACTGAAAGATTAGAAAAAGTAATAGACAAAGAAAGAATAGGAGATTTTCGATTACCTATTGATCAAGTATTTGTATTGAAAGGCCATGGAGCAGTGGTGAGAGGAACGGTTTACGAAGGAAGCCTTCGTTATACAGAAGAGGCACTTATTTTGCCTCAAAACAAAAAGATAAAGATTCGACAAATGCAAGTACATAATCACGCTGTCTCTGAAATAGGTGCAGGTCAACGAGCAGCAATCAATTTATCGGGGATCTCTTTAAGTGAAATGAAAAGAGGGAACGTACTGGTAACGGGAACGAGTACAATAACTACGAATATCCTCGACATCGTCTTTAAAACAATTGATAATTTAAACCATTGTATTAAACAACGAGCTCGAGTTAAATTACATATCGGAACAGCAGAGGTCTATGGAAAGATTATCTTTTTCGATCGTAACGAAATAGCTAATGGGAAAGATGAAATTCTCTGCCAACTTCGATTAGATGAACCAGTAATTACAAAAAGAGGCGATCGCTATGTATTAAGGCGTCCAACACCAGCTGAAACAATCGGAGGTGGCTGGGTTATTGATCCTAAAGGTGAGAACTATTTATTTGGTACAAAGACAATTGAGAACTTGCGCTCAAAAAAGGATGGAAGTCCATATGAGAGGCTTTGCGATTTTCTTTTAAGAGAAAAAATTAGGGAAATAGAGGAAATTTGTAAGCACTTAGCTATTCAAGAGGATCTCTTTCAACAATTAGTAAAGAAACATACTGACATAGTGGTTGTGAAAGAGAAATGGGTCACCTTACAGCTAGTAGTTAAACAATTATCAGAGCTACTTAAAAGTCATTTATCCCAATACCATCAAACACATCCATTACGTAAGGGCTTGAATAAAAAAGAGCTTAAAGATGCGATTTTGTTTTATTGTACAGATGAACTGTTAGAATACACACTTACTCATTCAGAGCACAAATCTACTTTCTTAAAAAGAGAGCAGTATGTTTATTTGTCTTCCTTTAAACCGCATTTTCCTAGTACATGGCGAAAAAAAATGGAACAATTGCTATCTATCTTATCTGCTGATCAGTTATCTGTTAAATCTTGGCGCGAGTATTATGAAAAAGTAGGGATACCAGCTGCCATTGCCACTGAATTAAAACAGTTTTTACTTGAAAACGAGTTCGCATTTACCTTAGATGAAAAAAGTATCGTCTCAAAAGAAGCATACGAATTAGCTGTTCATCAATTAAAAGAAGGTACAGAAGAAAATTTCACCATAAAAGATGCCAAGGAACTTCTTAAAGTAAGTCGAAAACATTTAGTTCCATTCCTTGAATTGCTTGATAAAACAAATCAAACAGTACGTTTGAAAGACATTCGCAAGTGGAAAAGTGTAAGTTGATAGAGGCCGGTTTTGGCCTCTATCTTAGTAAGCATAAATGCATTTTTCCTTCTTCTCACTAACAGTCCCGATAATGGCAACAGATCGGTTTCCTAATCTTTTTAAGGTCTCTACATACCCTCGTGCATCACTTGGTGACATACTGACCAGAAGGCCTCCGGATGTAATCGCGTCGCATAAGATAAGTTGTTGTTCAAAACTAAGACATCGATCATAGTTTACTTTTGAATCCAGCCAGCTATGATTTGCCTTGGATCCTCCAGGTACAATTCCGTCCAAAGCTAATGACATCGTCCCGTTTAAGATTGGAACCTTGTCATAGTGAATGTTTATGGTCACATTGCTTCCAATTGCCATCTCACTAGCATGACCAAGCAATCCGAAACCTGTTACATCTGTTACTGCATGTGGAGAAAAATCTCTCAGTGCTTCAGCAGACGCTTTATTCAAAGTGCTCATTAAGGAAGTAACTTCTTCAACTTGTACCGGACTTACTTTTTCACGTTTTATTCCTGTCGTAAGGATTCCAACGCCAATCGGTTTTGTTAAAACAACTACGTCTCCAGGTTGTGCACCGTTATTTTTCCAAATGTGTTTCGGATGAGCAAATCCAGTAACGGAAAGTCCAAATTTCGGCTCTTGGTCATCAATGGAATGTCCACCTACGATAACTGCCCCTGCTTCTTCCACCTTTGAAGCCGCACCCTTTAAAATTTCAGCCAGTATTTCATGACCTAATTTTTTTATTGGGAATCCGACAATATTGAGAACAGTTTTAGGAGTACCACCCATTGCATAGATGTCACTTAATGCATTGGCTGCGGCAATTTGTCCAAATTGGTATGGATCATCCACAATCGGCGTGAAATAATCGACTGTTTGAATCATTGCTAACTCATCTGTGAGCAGATATACACCAGCATCGTCAGAGGTTTCATGATCAACGAGTAAATTCTCATCATGGGTATTTTTTGGTATGTAACGCAAAACTTGCGCTAAGTCCTCAGGACCAATTTTGCAGCCTCAGCCAGCTTTTGAAGAAAATGAAGTTAGACGGATTTTTTCGTGTTCACTCATACATGATCCCTCCTTTGGTACAAGTATAAAGCACTTCTTGAGAGTTTAGCCATAAAATTGTCTTTTTGCACCAAGATTGAGGATGTATTAAAATAAAAGAAAGATTGTCCAAAAAACAAACTAAATCTAAAAAAATTAATCTTGGGAGGTATGTAGTATGAACTATCAAGTATCAGTAGAATTTTGCATGATGTGAAACTTCGCACCAAAAGCCGCGAGTCTCGCGGAAGACCTATTTAATCATTTTCGATTAAACATCATAGAACTTAAATTAATTCCAAGTTCAGGAGGTGTCTTCGAAGTAACTGTTAATGGAGAAAGAATATATTCAAAGAAGGAAACCGGTGTGTTTCCAAATCATCAGGAAGTAATAAAGCAAATGATGCAATTGTCTAAAGAGAGGGATTGACCCTCTCTTTTAGTTACACATAGCAAAAGGTAATCTCATTTTACTTGTATTGGAACTTTACAGTTTTTCCTTTTACAAGTTTCTTCTTTCGATATCATGATCTCAAGAATGCCATTCTCAAATTGTGCCTTGATTACTTTTTGTTCTAGCATGAATGGAAGGATTACAGATCTTTCGACACAATCATGTTCAGCGGATTTAACATTTCTTGAGATGAGAATCTTTAAATGTTCATCACTTATTTCTATTGTAATGTCTTCAGCTTTGATTTGATCCAACTCAGCCTCAACAATATATTCTTCACTTGTTTCAAACAAATCAATTCGAAACGTATACTGATCTAGAAAGTTTGTAAATGGATCTGAAAAAAATTGTGTCATCCACTCTTCGATTCCATTTATATCGGCAGGATTTGACTTTTTCTTCTTGCTCATGGAAATTGACCTCCAAGACTTAAGCTTTTTCTTTGTCTCTACTTTTTCTCATTGTGCTTCCTCAGGAGAAAGTGAAACGCAATGACCCCTATAAAAAATAGATTATTCAAATAGTGTATTTTTCGTGATTCTTAAACACGAGATAATTTGTCCAAATACGTGAAATTAGGTATTTTTATTAATAGAACCTGATTTTTGGAGGTTGAAAATGAATAACTTATATTAAGAAAAATACCAGCTGTACATGTGTTGCAGCATGATAAACGATTTACAGAGCTCGTATTGTCTATGAAATTAAATAAAGATGTCGTTACAAATGTACTAAAAGGTGAAATTGAACAGTTGAGGGAAGAAATGAAGCAGGGTTCGTTTAAAAAGGACGATACCAAAGAAATATCGGAAAAACTGTTTAGAATGGTGGAAGTTAAACTCAACGATTTTATTGATCCTTCCCTAAAAAAAGTAATAAACGCAACAGGCACTGTACTTCATACAAATCTTGGACGAGCAAGACTAAGTAAAGAGGCAATCGCACATGTTATTGATACCGCTAAAAACTACTCAAACTTAGAATATAGCCTCTTAAATGGCAAGCGGGGTTCTAGACATGATTTAGTCGAAGATTTGTTAAAAAAATTAACGTGTGCTGAATCGGCTATGGTTGTAAACAATAATGCAGCTGCGGTTTATCTTATTCTAAAGGCATTAGCAAATAAAAAAGAAGTCATTGTTTCTAGAGGTTAACTGGTGGAGATTGGAGGTTCGTTTCGTATTTCTTCGATTATGGAAGAAAGTGGTGCAACGTTAGTAGAGATAGGGACAACAAATAAAACACATTTGCATGACTACGAACGAGCGATTAGTGAACAAACAGCGATGATTATGAAGATACATACAAGTAATTTTAAAATGGTTGGATTTACGAAGACAGTTGGAACAGATGAACTTGCTGCATTAGCCGTTAACCATAAGCAACTCCTCCTTTATGAAGATTTAGGAAGTGGTGTATTGTTCGACTTTAGAAAGCACGGAATAGGGGACGAACCTGTTGTTTCTCAAGTAATTGATACTGGAGCAGATCTAGTTTCATTTAGTGGAGATAAACTTTTAGGAGGACCGCAGGCAGGTATTATTGTCGGCAAAAAGAAGTGGATTGATTGTTTAAAAAAGCATCAGATGGCAAGAGTTCTGAGAGTTGACAAAATGACACTAGCTGCTTTAGAAGTAACTCTAATGCAGTACTTAAAAGGGGAAAAGTCCCTTAAACGCATTCCCACTGTTAGAGATATTTTATTAACAAAAGAAGAAATTATGTTAAAGGCAAAATTATTTTTATCTGCAGTTGAACCAATCTCTAATAAATATACTTTCGCTTTACTTGATGACGTTTCCCAGGTTGGTGGAGGTACAATGCCAGATGTGGAATTGCCTACAGTTGTTGTTTCTGTAAAACACAAAGAAGTTAATTCTGAAACTTTAGCCAAAAAGCTAAGGGAGCAAGCGATCCCTATCATTGTTCGAATTAAACAAGAAAGGGTGCTTTTAGACTTTAGAACTGTCACAAGGGTTGAACTCACGATCATTGCCAATTCTTTAAATGATATCTGAATGAGTGTAGTAAGTACTCCACCTGAAAAAGGAACGGAAAATCCGTCCCACTTACATATCATGATTAGAATTGTGCTTTTGTCGTGTATGGTTGCGATTTTTTACTTTTTTGGAACCACTCAAAGGTTCTGGTTGCCCAGGATTTTCTCCTTTAGGTGCGTTTTTTCGGATATCTTTGCCTGTGTTCTTGTTCGTCATTAAAATCACCTACCTTCTCTATATAGAGTTAGGAAAAGTATAAGAAATCATTCTTTCTTTTTGTATGAATATTTTTTAAGTCCAAATGCCATACTAACGATGTTTAATGGCTTTATTTAGTAGGATTTTGAAAGGAATGTGGTTTTAGATGCCATACAACAAAGATAAGCAACAATCGTTTCAAGCAGCACAGCAAGGCGCAACACAAGCTTTTGATGTGTATGAGAACATTGTAAAAGACCGTGCTGATTATGGCTCACAATTAAAACATCTTAAAGAAGAAGTGAATGAGGCATATCAACAAATCACTAATGCTCTCGAGAATTCATCTGAAACTCAAAGACAGCGACTTGAGCAATATCAATCGGACTTACAACGGATTGTTAGCGAAGTAAATCAAACCGAATAAAAAATGACGGGATTCCCGTCATTTTTTGTCTTAATTCGAGTAATTTAGCACTACTGATTCTTCTTTCTCTTTTTATTATTCTGTCTTTGTTCTTCAGTAAGTGGTTCGTTTTGGAATTCTTCGTTGTAACCCGCTCCCACTCCTTGTGCACTCGCGTCATTCATCCCGTTTTTTACGTGGTTTGCTTTACGTTTTGCCAATTTAACTCACCCCCATGAGAATAGTGTGTTACGAATTATAAATTTCATGTGAAATAAACAAAAAATAGTTGCTTATAAATTTCATATTGTAGAAAAGTAAACAAGTGTTTTATCTATAAGAAAAACTTATGTTTATCAATAACATCATTGTTATTTACTTATATTAATAGTTGTATTAAGATTGAATTGTGAGATATTTACTATTAGAGGAAGAGTTCCTTCGACAAGAGTCGATCTTGATCCTTTAAAGGGGGAGAAAATTAGTGACTAAGCAACAACAATTGACAAAGAATGATGTTTTTCAAGCACGTAAAAGCTTTGACGTAAATGGAAAAACGTACAATTACTATTCATTAAAAGCATTAGAAGATGCAGGAATTGGTGAAGCAACACGTTTACCATTTTCTATTAAAGTTCTTTTAGAATCTGTTTTACGTCAAGTCGACGGAAGAGTTATTACAAAAGAACATGTTGAAAACCTTGCAAAATGGGGAACTAGTGAGCAAAAAGAAATTGATGTACCTTTTAAACCTTCTCGCGTAATTTTACAAGATTTTACCGGAGTACCCGCAGTTGTAGATTTAGCTTCATTAAGAAAAGCAATGGCTGATATGGGTGGAGATCCAGATAAAATTAACCCGGAAATTCCAGTAGATTTAGTTATTGACCACTCTGTTCAAGTTGACCGTGCCGGCTCAGCAGATGCACTTCAATTTAATATGGACTTAGAGTTTGAGCGTAATGCAGAGCGTTATAAGTTTTTGAGCTGGGCAAGGAAATCATTTGACAATTACCGTGCAGTACCTCCTGCAACTGGTATCGTTCACCAAGTGAACTTGGAATACTTGGCAAATGTTGTTCATGCAGTTGAAAACGAAAATGGAGAGTTTGAAGCTTTCCCAGATTCGTTAGTAGGAACAGACTCTCATACTACGATGATTAATGGTATTGGTGTTCTTGGATGGGGTGTTGGTGGCATTGAAGCGGAAGCTGGAATGCTAGGACAACCATCTTATTTTCCTGTACCAGAAGTAATTGGGGCTAAATTAGTGGGGGATTTACCGAATGGTACAACCGCAACTGACTTAGCGCTTAAAGTAACACAAGTATTGCGTCAACAAGGTGTTGTTGGCAAATTTGTTGAGTTTTTCGGACCAGGTGTTGCTCAGTTACCACTTGCAGATCGTGCAACAATTGCAAACATGGCTCCTGAGTATGGTGCTACTTGCGGATTCTTCCCAGTTGATGATGAAGCATTAGCTTACATGCGTCTAACAGGCCGTGATGAAGAGCAAATCAATGTGGTGGGTCAATACTGCAAAGAAAATAGTTTATTCTATACACCTGACCTAGAAGATCCAATCTTCACTAAGGTTGTAGAAATTGATCTTTCAGAAATTGAAGCGAACTTGTCTGGGCCTAAACGTCCACAAGATTTAATTCCGTTATCGGTTATGAAGGAAACTTTCCACAAACATTTAGTTGCTCCTGCTGGTAACCAAGGCTTCGGACTTGAGCCAACAGAAATTAACAAAGAAATAACGGTTAAATTGAGTAACGGTGAAGAAACGACAATGAAAACTGGTGCAATCGCAATTGCGGCAATTACTAGCTGTACAAATACGTCAAATCCTTATGTATTAGTTGGTGCTGGATTAGTTGCGAAAAAAGCGATTGAAAAGGGATTGAAGGTGCCTAGCTATGTGAAAACATCATTAGCACCTGGTTCTAAAGTTGTAACGGGTTACTTGGAAAATTCAGGTTTACTTCCATATTTAGAGCAATTAGGTTTCAACCTTGTTGGATACGGTTGTACAACATGTATTGGTAACTCTGGACCACTTCTAGAAGAGATCGAAGAGGCAGTTGCTAAAAACGATTTATTAGTTTCAGCTGTTTTGTCAGGTAACCGTAACTTTGAAGGACGTATTCATCCACTTGTTAAAGGAAACTACTTAGCTTCACCACCTCTAGTTGTTGCCTATGCACTTGCAGGAACAGTTAATGTTGAGCTAAGAACAGATTCCTTAGGTAAAGATAAGGACGGGAATGATGTATTCTTTAAAGATATCTGGCCAACAACAGAAGAAATTAATGAAATCGTGCAGAAAACTGTTACACCAGAGTTATTCCGAAAAGAGTATGATACAGTATTTGATGATAATGCTCGTTGGAATGAAATTGAAACAACTGATGAAGCGTTATACGTATGGGATGATCAGTCAACTTACATTCAAAATCCACCTTTCTTTGAAGGGCTAACAGCTGAAATTAGAAAAGTTGAACCACTTAAGGCATTACGTGTCGTAGCTAAATTCGGTGATTCAGTGACAACAGATCATATTTCACCAGCTGGATCAATTGGAAAAGATACGCCAGCCGGCCGCTATCTCCAAGAAAATGGTGTATCTCCTAGAGACTTCAACTCATATGGATCTCGTCGCGGTAACCATGAGGTTATGATGAGAGGTACATTTGCAAATATTCGTATTAAGAACCAAGTTGCTCCAGGAACAGAGGGTGGCTATACGACCTACTGGCCAACTGGTGATGTTACATCGATTTATGATGCTTGTATGAAATACAAACAAGATGGAACAGATCTTATTGTATTAGCAGGCAAGGATTATGGGATGGGTAGCTCACGTGATTGGGCAGCAAAAGGAACAACCCTACTCGGTATTAAAACAGTTATTGCTGAGAGCTTTGAACGTATTCACAGAAGTAACCTTGTCTTAATGGGGGTTTTACCACTTCAATTTAAAACGGGCGAAAGTGCAGAAGTTCTTGGATTAACTGGTACAGAATCACTTGATGTTCAAATCGATGAGTCTGTTAAACCACGTGACTTCTTGAAAGTTCGTGCTACAGATCAAGATGGTAAAGTCAAAGAATTCGAAGTTTTAGTACGTTTTGATAGTGATGTTGAAATTGACTACTATCGTCATGGCGGAATTCTACCAATGGTATTACGTGATAAGCTTAAAAATTAATGATGATAATGATCAAAAAAAGAAGCGGCTTTGCCGTTTCTTTTTTTTTGTTCACAATTCTGTAGAATCAGATCCATTGTTCTTTTCATCTGTCCATGGTTAAATTAAGTATAAACAGTTTAGTGGGACTTAACTTGATACTAGGTCTAACGTACAAAAATTTTTAACACTGATTTGTAACGTTAATTAACGTTCGTCTTAGGAGGTACGTATGAAAAGAATTCTAGCAGTTACTTTACTCGTTTTTTTAATTGGATATGCCGTATGGACTGCAATTAGTCCGAAAGAGCCACGAGAGGGTTTAGCAAAAGGTAATGCCGCTCCTAACTTTGAACTACAGACGTTAAGTGGAGAAACAGTTCAATTAGCAGATTATCAAGGAAAGAAAGTTTTATTAAACTTTTGGGCTACATGGTGTGGACCTTGTCGAGCTGAAATGCCTGATATGCAGAAGCTTTATGATAAATACGAGGGTAATGTTGTCGTCCTAGCTGTAAACTTAACAAACACAGAAAAAAGTGTGGAATCAGTGGATGCGTTTGTAAAAGAGCTAAATTTATCTTTTCCAATTGCAATAGATGAAGAGGGGGCGATTAATACTAAATATGAAGTACTGTCTTATCCTACATCTTACATTCTAGATGAAGAAGGTAGGATACAAACAAAATTCGCAGGTGCGATGTCTTATGAGACAATGGAAAGCTTAGTGAAGAAATAAAAGAGGAAATGCCGTTTATAGCATAAAAAAGGGACCTTTGCGGTTCTTTTTTTATGCTTATTTTTATAATATTATCTAATTTTCGTCTATTTTCTAAAAATTGTACTATTTTCTTTCTATTTTGGTAAAACTTAAAATAATATGTCGGAGGTGATTTTGTGAGAAAGACTAGAAAAAGATCATTTGAGGAACTTGTTTTAGAAAACAAAAAGGAGCTTCTTGAAGATAAAGAAGCACTTAACCGAATTGAAGAACGAATGGAGCAAAGGTTGTCGGCTAAATTGGACTAATCCAACCTTTACTAGTCATGATCCAATAAAAGAAG
The DNA here is from genome assembly GCF_042433335.1 of Metabacillus herbersteinensis. Lineage (NCBI taxonomy): Bacteria > Bacillati > Bacillota > Bacilli > Caryophanales > Bacillaceae > Metabacillus > Metabacillus herbersteinensis. Next base: position 39,014 of record NZ_JBHLVO010000029.1, on the reverse strand, counting down.
GGTAACCTACTTTTTAAGGAGGCGAAAAACATGACAAAACCTAATAACGTAGAAAAGCATATGCATCCGAGCCATCTTGGAACTCAACCACGTGGCTTTTCAGGAAATAAAGGCAAACAGATGCAGGACAAATCTGGGGAGCATGCACAAGTGATTCAAACCAAAGGAGAATAGGGCGAGAAATCGTCTTATTTTTTTCGGATTTTATAGTAAAAATTAACTTGGTTGAAGTCGCTTCATTTGAACAGACTATAGTTGATTCACACCATATCTTTAGAAAGAAGGGGTTAGTAATGGCAAACAAACCAAACCGTGATAATCGCTCTGATAACGTAGAAAAGCTTCAAGATATGGTTCAAAACACCATTGAAAACATCGAAGAGGCTGAGGAAACTCTTGAATTTGCATCTGGAGAAGAACGAGAGAAGATTGAAGCGAAAAATCACCGACGTGAAGAAAGCATTAATGCCTTTAGAGGTGAGATAAAAGACGAAGCACAAGCTCGCGAAAATGGATATAAAACTGAATAAGCAAAGGTATAAGAGCCTGGCTCCCTCAAAACACATTGCAGTTAGTAAGCCTTGCAATGTGTTATGGGGTCAGTCTCTTTTTTTAACTAATTACAACAGCTTCTTATTATTTTGATCACAATTCAAATTATGCTATCATGTAGGGTAAATTGTGGACAAGTAAGAGGGAGAGAGAAACATGCTAATTTCAAAGAAAGAAATAGAAGTACGTTATGCAGAAACAGATCAAATGGGTGTTGTATATCATGCGAATTATTTAATTTGGATGGAAGTAGGTCGAACTGCACTTATTAAGGACTTAGGATTTTCTTATGCAGAAATGGAGCAGGAAGGAATTATTTCGCCTGTTGTTGATTTACAAATTAAGTATAAAAAACCGCTTAAATATGGAGATACTGCTCTAGTACATACTTGGATAGAGGAATATAACGGCTTTAAAGTAGGTTATGGTTATAAAATTTTTACTCCAGCAGGGGAAGTGGCTGTAGAGGCAGTATCCACACATGTTTGTGTAAAAAAAGATAGCTTTAAGCCAATCCAATTTCGTAAACATTACCCTGAGTGGCATAGAGCATATGAAGAGGCTAAAAAATAAATGGCATTTGGACTAAAAAGAGCGGAATTACTTCAATGGAAAGAATCTGTACAAAAAGGTGAAATTGCTTTTTTAACACATTTTTGGCTAGATGACCGTTTTCCAGGCTCCCACTGTGTCACGAAAGTGGGCTGCTCAGATGTTGAAAAATTAGCGTGCTGGGGAAAAGAATATGGGCTAAAACGAGAGTGGATTCACTTCGATCAACGTTTTCCTCACTATGACCTCATGGGGGAAATTCAGCTTAAAGTTTTAAGAAAACAACGCCTTGAAAACCATATCCTACGTTTTAAGCTCAATAAATAAGGTCCCATTTTGTCACAAGTCGAATAAATTAAGTAACATAAAAAAGCTGCTGATATCTATTAATCAGCAGCTTTTTCATAATGAAACCGTGGCTCATCAGCTTTTTCATTAAAATCACGTGTAAGTTGTGTTCATCAAAGTACCATAAATCTTGTTCTTCTACAAAAAAGTTCACTCCATCAGCCTCGGTGTTTCCACCACTATTCTGGGGTTGATCTTTCGCAACTCCTAGAGAAAAACCACTTTGAATGGTGCTATTTCCACCGTAACGGACAAAAAACCGAAGAGAATCTCCAGGTTTTAAGTTTAATTCATTTCTGTACCAATTGGCTGCTTTGTCTTTTATTGTAATATTCATCTCCTGCACACTCCTTACCTATCGACTTCAAGTATATCTTTCCATTTTACTTCTTACCAATGATCTGATCTAGTTTTCATTTTCCTTTTTATTCAGATATTGAAACATATGCTTTTCAATCTCGGTGTTTTGTTGTTTGTTAACCGTGTTTAATAACTTAATTTGATACTCACTTTTTTGCTTGTTTAAAACAATCGTTGGTGAAAAGGATGGGTCATGGAGAAGTATTTCTGTTTTTTCTCCATCTAATTTTTTCGTTATTTGAAGATTGAAAATCCCACCTATATCTTTATAATCTTTTTCTTGAGCAGAAAGAAAGTTTCCTAATGAGTAGATTACAAAGGTTTCATTTCCATTTTTGCCTTTTCTCCATTCCATTGGTTGCAAAACATGAGGATGATGGCCAATAACAAGATGGACTCCTTCATCCGCTAAAAACTGTGCTAATTCCTTTTGTTGTTCGTTCGGTTGTCGTTGATACTCAGTACCCCAATGCATACTAACAGCAATAACATCAGAGGATTTTTTTATCACTTTTATATCTTGTTTCATTTTCTCCATATCAATCAAGTTTACGAAGTGGTTTTTTCCTTCAGGAATGGGAATCCCATTTGTACCATACGTGTATGCAAGAAAACCAACTCGTATTCCATTTACATTCAGTACTCTTACGGTTTCTTGATCTTTCTGACTTTTGTACGATCCAACGTAAGGCAACTTGATTTTGTCATAATAATTTGTTGCATTTAATATAGCAGCTTCCCCTCTGTCTAACGTATGATTATTTGCAATTCCAACAATGTCTACTCCGGCACTTTTTAGAGCATCTGCTGCTTCATAAGGACTATTGAAAGAGGGATAGGTGGACAGACCAAGTTCCGTCCCGCCGATCATCGTTTCTTGGTTAGCAAAGGTAAGATCTGCAGATGACATTCGATCTTTTACGTCTGAAAACATTGGGGAGAAGTTATAGCTACCTTCATTTGTTTTCGCATCTTTATAAACATAACTATGTAACAAGATATCTCCGACCGCGGAAAAGGATGCAGTTGTTTGGAACTTTTTGTATGAATTGTTATAAAGAAGTTTAGGAGCATGAGTTGTTCCAATTACTTTTTCCTGTGGAGGCGTAGCTTGTCCAAATGCTAAAAATAAAAAAAGAGCAATGAAAAGTAGAAAAGTAAGAGGAAGTAAGACTCTTTTCATAGGTAACCTCCTAGTGTTGGTTTTACTATATCTTAATGGAAATTCAAGAAGATTAAAACACACTTTGAAGAAAGATGTAGAAAAAGAACAGAATTTGTAAAAAGGGGTGAGGAAATGTTTTTAAAAAAACCTATATAAAAAAAACCACTATTTAAAGTGGTTCTTTCTATAGCCATTTCACTTTCGGCTCGGTTTTATTCATAATACGACTTATATTCGCTCTGTGTCTGTAAATTACAAAGGTTGTTAGTAAAGCGAGAACAATGATGAGAGGGAGTTCTCCAGTAAAAAGACTAAAAATGAGTCCGTAGATCCCAGTCAACATGGATGAGAGTGAAACATATTTTGTTATGTATAAGAGAATGAAGAAAACAGCTAGCATCGTTACAAACATAACAGGAGCTGCAAATAATAACACTCCCCCTGAGGTAGCAACTGCTTTACCACCACGAAACTTAGCAAATATAGGATACATATGACCCAATACACCAATCGTGCCGACTAGTAAAGGATTAAGATCAGCTTGAAACAATAATGGCAATGCAGCAGCAAGTGTCCCTTTTAAAATATCAGCAAGTGTCACGATTAGTCCTGCTTTTACACCGAGTGTTCGAAACGTGTTCGTTCCACCTAAGTTTCCACTACCATGCTCTCTAATATCAATTCCGTAACCAATTTTACCCACAATTAAACCAGAGGGAATGGATCCAAGTAAATAAGCTAAAACAAGAATAATGACCTCAATCATATCGGATCTCCTTTTTATAAGTGTATAAACTATTTTATCACGTATTTGCTCTTAAACTCTATGCAAGAATATTTTTTTGTGTCAAGCCTCATTCTATACTATGTATGAATCGTTCCTTTTACAAGGAGTATTAGAAAAAATTCCTAGTGCATATTCATTGTTAATAAAATCTATAGTTGATAAAATGACAAAAAGGAGTGGTATAAATGGCATTGAAATATCCTTCTAGAGACGAAATAGGTAAGATACTAAAAAAAAGTAAACGTATCGCTGTTGTAGGCTTATCAGACAACCCTGAAAAAACGTCCTACATGGTGAGTCAAGTAATGCAACAAGCAGGCTATGAAATTATACCGGTTAATCCAACCATCAAAGAAGTCCTCGGTGTACCTGCTGTAGCTTCGTTAAAAGAAATTCAAGGACACGTAGATATAGTTAATGTATTTAGACGATCTGAACAATTACTAGATGTGGCCAAAGACTTCTTAGAAATAGATGCGGATGTGTACTGGGCACAGTTAGGTCTTGAGAACGAAGAAGCGTACGAGTTATTGAAAAATAAAAATGTAACGGTCATTATGAACAGATGTATAAAAGTAGAGCATGCCTTAACAAAATAATGAAGTAATAAAGTAAAAAATCCTTGTTTCATCAGGGGTTTTTTATTTTTCTACAAGAATTATGTTTGCGAAACGCCATTTAACATATACAATAAAGCATGGACTATCTATTATTTAAATGATTATTATCTTGCAGTCTTTAAAATTTTTGTTTAAAATACTAAAACATACGTTCTTACTAGCACGCAATTTTTGTATGGTTTGTCAGTGAAAGGGGTTTAGTCGTTTGAGTAAGCAACAACAGTTTGAATATAATGATGATGCGATACAAGTATTAGAAGGCCTAGAGGCTGTCCGAAAACGTCCTGGGATGTATATCGGGAGTACTGATATACGCGGTTTGCATCATTTAGTATATGAGATTGTCGATAACTCTGTTGATGAGGCATTAGCAGGACACGGTGACCAAATCATCATAAAAATACATAAAGATAACAGCATTTCGGTTCAGGATAAAGGACGCGGAATGCCTACAGGTATGCACAAACTTGGGAAACCAACACCTGAAGTTATCCTTACTGTACTACACGCAGGTGGGAAATTTGGTCAAGGTGGTTACAAAACAAGTGGGGGACTACATGGTGTAGGTGCCTCTGTTGTAAATGCTTTGTCGGAGTGGCTAATCGTAACGATATACCGTGACGGGTTTATATATAAGCAAGAATTTGAATATGGTGGGAAGCCTGCAACAACACTTGAGAAAATAGGCAAAACGAATAAATCAGGAACAACGATTCATTTTAAGCCTGATACAACGATCTTTAGTGCAACCACATATAACTTCGAAACATTAAGTGAGAGGCTACGTGAGTCTGCGTTTCTCTTAAAAGGCTTGAAAATCGAATTAATCGATGAACGGACTCAGGCACATGAAGTGTATCAATATGAAACAGGGATCGAAGCGTTTGTTTCTTACCTGAATGAAGAAAAGGATACCCTTCTTCCAGTTGTATCGTTTGAAGGAGAACAAAATGGCATCGAAGTTGATTTCGCCTTTCAATTTAACGATGGATATTCGGAAAACATTCTTTCTTTCGTAAATAATGTCCGTACAAAAGATGGCGGAACACATGAAGCTGGTGCTAAAACGGCTATGACGAGAGCGTTCAATGAATATGCACGTAAAATAGGGACTCTTAAGGAAAAAGATAAAAATCTAGAAGGATCAGATATTCGAGAAGGGCTTGCAGCTGTCATTTCTGTTCGAATTCCAGAGGATCTTCTTCAATTTGAAGGACAAACAAAGGGAAAGCTTGGAACAAGTGAAGCACGTTCATCTGTTGATGCCATTATTTCAGAAAACCTCGCTTACTTCTTCGCCGAGAATCCTGAAACGAGCACTTTATTAATAAAAAAAGCTGTCAAAGCTTTTCAAGCAAGAGAAGCGGCAAGAAAGGCACGTGAGGAAGCAAGAAGCGGGAAGAAAAGAAAGCGTTCCGAGACCAATCTTAGTGGTAAGCTTACTCCTGCTCAATCACGAAACCCTCTTAAAAACGAACTTTACTTAGTGGAGGGAGATTCTGCCGGTGGGTCAGCGAAACAAGGTCGTGATCGACGATTCCAGGCTATTCTTCCACTAAGAGGAAAAGTCATCAACACTGAAAAAGCAAAGCTCGTAGATATCTTTAAAAACGAAGAAATTAATACGATCATTCATGCAATTGGGGCTGGAGTGGGAGCTGAATTTCTCGTTGAAGATGTGAATTACGAAAAAGTAATTATTATGACAGATGCTGATACAGATGGTGCACACATTCAAGTCTTACTTTTAACTTTCTTTTATCGTTACATGAAGCCACTTATTGAAGCAGGTAAAGTGTTCATTGCATTGCCTCCTCTATATAAGGTTAGTAAAGGAAATGGAAAGAAAGAAGTAGTTGAGTATGCATGGTCTGATGATGAGTTAGCTGGTGCCATCAAAAAGATTGGTAAAGGATATATGATTCAGCGTTATAAAGGATTAGGTGAGATGAATGCGGATCAGCTTTGGGAAACAACGATGAATCCTGAAACTAGAGCGCTTATCCGAGTAAAAATAGACGACGCTGCCCGTGCAGAACGTCGCGTTACAACCCTTATGGGTGATAAAGTTGAACCACGTAGAAAGTGGATAGAAAACAATGTGGCCTTTGGTTTAGATGAAGAAACAAACATATTAGAAAATGAGCATTTATCGGTCACAGAGGAGGTAAAGTAATTGACACAACATGTAGAAAAATTTCGCGATTTACCTCTAGAGGATGTGATCGGTGATCGTTTCGGTCGATATAGTAAATACATTATCCAAGATCGTGCACTGCCAGATGCACGTGACGGTCTAAAGCCGGTACAACGTAGAATTTTATATGCAATGCATCACGAGGGAAATACTCAAGAAAAAGGGTACCGTAAATCTGCTAAAACAGTCGGAAATGTTATCGGTAACTACCATCCCCATGGTGACACCTCTGTTTATGATGCAATGGTGAGGATGAGTCAAGACTGGAAAGTCCGTAATCTTCTCATCCAGATGCATGGAAACAACGGAAGTATTGATGGAGATCCTCCAGCTGCGATGCGTTATACAGAAGCCAGACTATCATCCATTGCCTCTGAGCTTTTAAGAGATATAGATAAAGAAACAGTCGACTTTGTATCTAACTTTGATGATACAAGCCAAGAACCACTCGTTTTACCTGCAGCGTACCCGAATTTGCTTGTGAATGGTTCAACAGGTATCTCTGCTGGTTATGCAACAGAACTACCACCTCACCACTTAGGCGAAGTGATTAATGCTGTCATCAAGCGTATAGACAAGCCTACATGTACAGTAGATGAGCTTATGACCGTTTTAAAAGGACCTGATTTTCCAACTGGTGGTATCATCCAAGGTATTGATGGAATTAAAAAAGCATACGAAACAGGTAAGGGTAAAATCATCATCCGTTCTAAAGCTGCGATTGAGGATATTCGCGGTGGAAAACAGCAAATCGTGATCACTGAAGTTCCTTTTGAAGTAAACAAGGCGAACTTAGTTAAGCGTATGGATGAGTTCCGAATTGAACGAAAAGTAGAAGGAATCGCTGAAGTTCGTGATGAAACAGATCGTACTGGTCTTCGTATCGTCATTGAGTTAAAAAAAGAAGCAAATGCTCAAGGTGTTTTAAACTATCTTTATAAAAACAGTGATCTTCAAGTTACTTACAACTTCAACATGGTTGCCATTCATAACCGCCGTCCTAAGCTGATGAGCTTACCGAATATTTTAGATGCTTATATTCATCATCAGAAGGAAGTTATCACAAATCGCTCCAATTATGAGTTAAGAAAAGCTCGTGAACGACAACATATTGTTGAGGGTCTTATCAAAGCGTTATCAATTTTAGATCAAGTCATTGCAACGATCCGTTCATCTAAAGACAAAAGAGACGCAAAAGACAACTTAATCAGGGAATATACGTTTACAGAAGCACAAGCAGAAGCAATTGTTTCCTTGCAACTTTACCGTCTAACAAATACAGATATTACGGCATTGCAATCTGAAGCAAAAGAGCTTGCAGACAAAATAAACGAACTATCATCTATACTAAACGATGAAAAAACATTGTTTACAGTCATTAAAACGAGCTTAAAGAAAATCAAAAAAACATATGCTGATGAACGTCGTTCAGTAATTGAAGCCGAAATTGAAGAAATCAAAATTAATCTTGAAGTCATGATTGCATCAGAAGATGTCTTTGTTACAGTAACAAATGAGGGTTATGTAAAAAGAACAAGTCAACGTTCTTATGCAGCTTCCAACGGCAAGGACTTTGGAATGAAAGATAGTGACCGATTGTTAGCACTTCATGAAATGAATACAACCGATGTGCTTCTTTTATTCACCAACAAAGGGAACTACTTATATTGTCCAGTCCATCAATTACCAGATATCAGGTGGAAAGATCTAGGACAGCATATTGCAAACATCATTCCCATTGAACGTGAACAACTGATAAAAGCGATCCCAATTAAAGAATTCACTGCATCTCAGTATTTGGTTTTTGTAACGAAAAGTGGAATGGTCAAGAAGACTGAGCTAAGTCACTATAAAGCACAGCGCTACACTAAACCACTAGTTGGTGTAAATGTAAAAGGTGAAGATGAAGTAATTGATGTCCATCTTACATCCGGTCAGGAAGATTTATTTCTTACCACAAACTTTGGATACGGATTATGGTTTTCGGAAGAAGAAGTAAATCTAGTTGGCCCTCGTGCTGCTGGTGTAAAGGGGATTAATCTTAAGCCAGATGATTACGTTGTAAGCGGGAAAGTTATACGTGCTAATGAGAAGCAACAAATCATGATTGTCACGCAACGTGGTGCTGTAAAAAAAATGGCGCTTTCAGAATTTGAAAAGTCATCTCGCGCAAAACGCGGATTAATAATGTTAAGAGAGTTGAAAAATAACTCACATCGAATTGTCGGTGCCGAAGTAGTTACGAATGATGAAACAATCTATATCGAGACAAAAAAAGGAATTATAGAAAGCATTCCAGCTTCTAATTTGCGCCCAAATGACAGATACAGCAATGGCTCATTCTTCGTAGATGAACAAGACGCTGGTCCGGTAATTAAAGTTTGGATGGCAATTGATCAAAAAGGTAAAGAGTAAAAAGGGGAGAACTGATCAAAATAAGATCAGTTCTCTTTTTGTTGTACTAAATTATTGAGGAACACTTGTTCCAATTATAGATGAGTAAATACAGTTTCAATAAGGGTGAAACCTATAAGTTATGTATTTTGATTTTAATATCATTAAATTATGGCACAATAACTTGTCGGCTTTATAGAGATATTTTACATATTTGGTGTTGTATATGGAGTTTTTTAGATCAAGTAGTATCAGCAGGAAATATATTTTTAAAAAGATATATGTGTGCAATGGCCGTAACAAACTAATCGCTATCACATTGCAATTAGGAATCGCAGTAGCGGTGCTAAAAAACTATGGAAAACAACGAAAAGAAGGAAAAGATTCAGTTTTCAAAGACAGTGTAATTCCTGGGCACAAGGAACTGAATTAATGATAAATGTAAAAATCACCATTTTAATTTAAAATGGTGGTTTTTTGTTAATTTTTTTTAAAAAGAGAATTCTGAAGTGATATAAAATATAAAAATTCTAATTAATACTGATTAAAATTTTATCAGTCAATTTTTAATAAATTAATAAAAACGATATTTTGTCTCAATCACTTGAGTTTACTTTAGTATTGAGACCTGGTTTAATTATTAATATTCAACTGTTTATAATATATATTATGTTAACTAGAAAAAAGATAAGCGTACCAATAATTCTTGGTATAAATTAATGACATATGATCATTGAATCCGATCTTTCCTATCTTTTGGAATGATCGGATTTTTTCGAAGAAGTAACTTTTCAATATTTATATAGCGTATATTTGCAATATTTACGACCTCCCATAGGAAAAGCCACTTTTCTGATCCATTTATGAAACCTACCACTCTAAATACTGTACCTAGTTAGTAAATTTCTAATTACTAGATCTTCAGAGTTAACTGAATTATATTGTTTATAAATTTAACCTCTTTTTTAAAGCCTCAATCTTCATAATTAGTAGTTTTAATTGGTTTCAGAACTTATTCTTACCAGCATAGTATAGCTATCTTGGAACGTTAATATTTTACCTTGACCTTATAAAAAATACTATTTAATATGATTTCGTCTCTCTAAGAGTACAACATCTCTCCAAACACCATTCGGTTTACCAATACTTTCTCTCACACCAACTACTCGGAAGCCTTCTTTTTTATGTATTTTTAAACTAGGAATGTTTTCTGGGAAAATTCCTGATTGAAGTGTCCAAAAACCTTCTTTCTCACTTAAATCTATAATTGTTCGAAGTAAGGCACTCCCAATACCAAGTCCTTTGTTTGTAGAACGAATATAAATGCTTACATCGGCTACTCCTGCGTATACGCATCTTCCCGAGACAGGACTTAATGCTACCCAGCCAAGGACAATATTTTCAGCTTTAGCAACCACTCGACATGTTTTAGAATGACTTCTATCCCAGCTTTCCCAAGAAGGAGCATCTGTTTCAAATGTAGCATTGCCTGTCGCAATCCCTTCAAGGTAAATAGATATGACTTGATCCCAATCACTGTCTACCATTTTTTCTAATTGATAATCCAACTCATACACCTTCTATCTATGTGATTTTAATAAGTTCTTCAAATCTAAATTGTAATCCTTTAAATCCCCCATGAAATTTAAATCAGTTGTATCATCGAAATAAAAAAAGTCTCAGGAATTCTGAGACTTGCTAATCTTTAACAGCACTCGCTGCCGCCTATTAATACGAAACCAGCACCTTCTGCGGTGTCCTCTTTGTCTAACGTCACTTCTTCAACAGAAGAAGTGATTTGTGGATCTAGTGCAACCTTCACACCATTTACTTCTTGAATAACATCTGTTTCTTGCGGAACATCTAAAGATAAACCGATCTGCGGACCGCAGCATCCTGAACCTAGAGAATAAACTCTTATGCTGTCAGTATTGCGTTCTTTGAAAATATTTTCTAATATCTGTTTAGCCTCATCAGTAATTTTCATGTTTTCGGTCTCCTTTTTCCTTTATTTATGCGTGAGGGTAAATTCTCTTTAATGATTCTTTCATTTCAGGCTTTACATTGATTTTTGGACGAACTGTTTTAGCAATTCCCTCAGCTTCCTCAATTGTTCTAGCTTGATCAAGTTCTAAAAGTGTACCAATTGCGACTGTACCTGTACGGTTACTCCCACCTGCACAATGGAAATACACCTTTTTTCCCTCGTTGTACGCTTTTACCACATGATCAATGGCTTTCTTTACAGATTCATCTTGTGGATCAGCATCGTCAACAATCGGGCTATGAATACGATTATATTCAGGTCTATGAAGAGGTGCTTCTGCTCTTAAATCAAAAACAACGTCAGCTTTTTCGTTAGCTATCATTTCTTGAGCATCGTCTGCACCACCAATATAAATTCGGTTTTTGATTAATTCGTGATAGTTTTTCGTTGTCATATTATATTCCACCTTTTTATAATGTTTGACCCCAGTAGTGTACTTGCTCCTTCTACATGTGTTGCCCGTTTTTTATCACCTTGTCAATAAGCAGATAAATAATCCATTAATTTTTCATAGCCCAGTTTTTCTTCCTTCATCCATGGAATAATGGCTGTATGAGAAGAAAAGTCTAGTGTCACTTTTTGAATCCAAGACTTTTCTGAAATCGCTCTTCCCTTTAAAACAGTATCTTTAGTATCTGTTGCATATAAACTTTGATTAATGACCCACCATTTTGGCTCAATCTGCGCCCGTTTCAAGTCCTCTTGTAATCTTCCTGCTTCAAGCACGGGTGTTGCTTCTGCCAAAGTTACAATTACAACCCCAGTTTCTTTTGGGTCTCTTAGTCGAGGAAGCAGCTTTTTCACACTCTTAGGAACTTCACCTGTTGCTCGTGTCATTTCTTTATGATAAGCCTCTGCAGAATCAAGTAGTAACAAGGTGTGACCTGTTGGAGCTGTGTCAATAACGACAATCTCTTGTTCCGATCGGTCGACAACATCCGCAAATGCCCTAAATACAGCAATTTCTTCCGTACAAGGTGAATTTAAGTCTTCTTGAAGGTAGGCAAGTCCTTCTTCATCCAGTTCTCTACCGGCATTTAAAAGTACTTCACGTTTGTATTTTTCGACTTCTTCACCTGGATTGATACTACTGATAGACAGAGATTCCTTCCCAGTACCTTGCTCAAACATATACTCTAAATGTGCGGCAGGATCGGTTGTTGTTAAATGAACCTTATGACCCTTTTCGGCTAAACCTACGGCTATGGCAGATGCAACCGTTGTTTTGCCGACACCGCCTTTACCCATTGTAAAAATGATACGTGTCTGGTTGTTCGAGAAGTTTTGAACGACTTTACTTAATCCAGGTAATGATAAAGAACCTTCACGTTTAGCTTGTATTTCTGAAACAGACAATGTGTATTGTTTAAATAAGTAACGCAGATTTTGAATACCTGTCAGCGAATACGAAACAAAAGGCAGGGAATAGGTAATCACTTGTTTTAAAGAATCCGACATTTCTTGTAAAGCGTTACGTTGACGGTGATAAAATGCAGCTGAAATCTCGTCTTCAGATAAGTGCGTTTGTAGCAGACCATTGATCAGAAGAATCTGATTGTTTATCCCAATTTCTCTTAACTCAAGTGATGCTCGATTTGCCTCAAATAAAGAGGATGAATCAGGTCGAGACACTAAGATTAAGGTCGTTTTTTTAGAATCTGATAAAGCATCAACTGTTTTTGAGTACAAATCTTTTTTATCTCCCAAACCAGATAATGGTCCAAGACATGATGCCCCATGAGTGCTTTCCTCTAAAAAACCACTCCATGCAGTAGGAAGCTGTAAAAGTCTGAGGGTATGTCCAGTTGGGGCCGTATCAAAAATGATGTGATCATAATCTTCGACAACGGTAGAATCACCCAGCAATCTTGTAAACTCATCAAAAGCTGCAATTTCTACAGTGCAGGCTCCTGATAATTGTTCTTCCATAGTAGCTACAACAGTGTCAGGTAGCTTTCCACGATAAGGACCAACAACCTGCTCCCGGTAAGCAGATGCTGCCTCTTCTGGATCAAGATTACATGCATATAAATGTTTGACAGTTGGGACTGATACGATTTGATTTGTTAAATCAATCTCGAGGACATCTTGCAGATTTGAGGCAGGATCTGTACTGACTAATAAAACCTTTTTCCCTTGATCTGCCAGTGAAACAGCCGTTGCACACGCTGTTGATGTCTTCCCAACTCCACCTTTCCCAGTAAAAAATAAGAAAGGAGTTTCGATTTCATTTTTCGGATTAAAAGGCGGATACATTTGTTCACCTACTCCTCATTACAATTGATTTAAACTAATGGACAGTCTCTTCTTTGGCTTTTGCTTTAATTCCTCCTTACTTAAGTTGAACCACGCTGAAAATTCTTCTGTTGAAGGATACGTTCCCTCTTTTACAACTTCACCCTCGAAAAGAGTAATTGGTAACACATCTGGTCCTTTTTCATGAAGCAATTGATTGATCATTTGGTTGTCAGCGAAAGCACCTGGATCGTTTGCTAGATTGTAACGTTCAATCTCATATCCCTTTTGACTTAAAGAATAAACTGCAGATGCGACCCTAGTTAATTCAGGATCGACACTTGGGCCGCAAACTCCTGTTGAACAGCACATAGCCGGATCAAAAATCTCTACTTTTTTCATCAATTTTAAACTCCTTTATTAAAATATAATGATTTGCTTATGCATCTGACAGAAGGAAAGCCGGGAGATCAACTCACGGCTTTTCTGTTTTATTTATTCACCAGTCTTAGCAAAACGCTCAATTCTTTCACCGACTTCATCACGTACGCGCTGGAAGAACGCCCATTTCTCTTCTTCCGTACCCTCTGCTTTCGCAGGATCATCAAATCCCCAATGCACGCGTTTAATATATGGAGGTGTAACTGGGCAATTATCCGCCGCATGTCCGCATAGTGTAACAATTAGGTCGGCACTGTTTAAAATTTTGGGATCAATCACGTCTGATGTTTGGTTTGAAATATCAATTTCTACCTCATTCATTGCTTTTACAGCATTAGGGTTCAAGCCATGTGCTTCAAGTCCAGCACTTTTTACATCCCACTCTTCACCCAAATGTTTCTTAGCCCAACCTTCAGCCATTTGGCTTCTGCAAGAGTTTCCAGTACATAAGAAGTAGATTGTTTTTTTAGACATAATTGTTGTCTCCTTTTAAGTTGAGTTTGATGTTTAGATAATGAGTAGCCATAAATAGAGTCCAACAAGTGTAATAAACAAGGTTGGAATTGTTAAAATAATACCTGTTTTAAAGTAAGTGCCCCATGATATCTTAACGCCTTTTAGGCTCAATACGTGGAGCCATAATAGTGTGGCGAGAGAGCCTATTGGAGTAATCTTAGGTCCTAAATCGGAACCAATAACGTTTGCATAAATTAAAGCTTCTCTTAAGGTGCCAGAAGTATCTGTATCTGAAATTGCTAATGCATCAATCATGACCGTTGGCATGTTGTTCATTACTGAAGATAAGATTGCAGCGATGAAACCCATTGAAATAGTAGCAACAAACAATCCTTGATCAGCTGCCATTTGAATCACATCAGCCAAAACAGATGTTAATCCGGCATTTCTGAGACCGTACACGACGACATACATTCCAATTGAGAAGAAAACGATCGCCCATGGAGCTCCTTTAAGAACTTTTTTCGTTTGAACGGCTGGGCTTCGTCTAGCCATGGCTAAGAAAAAGAGGGCGACAACCCCTGCAACAATGGATACCGGAATATGTAAGAACTCACCAATAAAGTACCCAATGAGTAAAATTGCTAACACAGCCCATGATAAGCGGAACATTTTCTCGTCCTTAATTGCTTCTTTAGGTGTTTTTAAGTCGCCAAGATTATAATTTCTTGGAATGCTTTTTCGGAAAAATAAAAATAAAACTAAAATACTGGCTCCTAACGCAAAAAAGTTAGGAACAATCATGTGTGTAGCATATTCAATAAAACCAATATCAAAGTAATCAGCAGATACAATATTAACTAAGTTACTCACCACTAAAGGTAGAGATGTTGTATCGGCTATAAACCCACTCGCAATGATAAATGGAAACACCATTTTTTCTTCAAAGTTCAGGTTTCGAACCATTGCAAGAACTATCGGAGTTAAAATGAGTGCGGCACCGTCATTCGCGAAGAACGCCGCCACAAGTGCCCCTAATATTGTCACATAAATAAACATTCTAACGCCGTTTCCTTTTGCTGCTCTAGCCGTATGTAAAGCAGACCATTCAAAGAAACCAATCTCATCTAAGATCAGAGAGATGATAATAATTGCAATAAATGCCAGTGTTGCATTCCAAACAATTGAGGTAACATCAATTACGTCTCCAAAATCAACTACTCCAACTAATAAAGCAACAATAGCTCCACCACAGGCTGACCAGCCTATGGAAAGGTTTTTAGGTTGCCAAATGACCAAGATGAGAGTTAAAAGGAAAATTACTGATGCTAATATAACTGAAGTCAATCTTTCTTCCCCTCTCTATTCACAAGAGATTCTTAATCCTTGTGATTCTAAGTCTGTTAATAAGTTATCTTGTGTAGGTAAATACGCTAATAATCCTTTGATGAAAGGATAATACTCATTTTCTTTATTTGTAGAATAAAAAATCCATTGACCTTTTCGTTTTTCTTTTACCAATCCTGCATCACGAAGTTTACGCAAATGCTGACTAATTGCCGGCTGACTTGTTTTGAAAATCTCAACAAATTCACAAACACAGCAGTCATTGCTTTCGAGCAATTTCATCATGGTGAGCCTTGTTTTATCCCCAAGCAATTTGAGAATTTGAGCAACTTTTTGAATATCAAGAGTTGAAGTCACTTCCATTTAACATCCCTCCTTGTCTTTACTAACTCCTTTATTATGAACAGAGATTATTTGGAGGATCGCACCAAATCTTTGCTTTCAGTTCATCAAAAGGGATACTAAGAATTTTTAAGATTTCTGTGATAAACGTATCCGTTGGATGTACTTCCCCACGTTCCATGCGCTTAATAAAAGAGATTAATGTATTTAATAACATGGCAATACTTTCTTCCGAAATAAAGTTTTTTTCTCGGTTATAACGGATAAACTCTCCAAATTCTCCACATGGTTTGGTAAGCATAACCATCCTCCTATATCATTATATAACATTACACTTATATAATAAAGCACTTATATGTAGTGATTATGAATTGATTGTAAATTATTTGTAAACTTTCAAATATAGAGTAACTGTGTTTAATTAAATATGAAAAAAAATTTAACTTGAGGAACATAACCTCCACAAGTTCATTTTAGGCCGTTTAATAAGGTTTAAATAGATGTTATACAATTATATTGATAATCTATGAGATCGATCTTTTTGAATCTATAGATACTTCATTGTACAAGAAATTCACTCATTACTAGATGAGCCTTGTCTTTCCAGATCCAAAAGCTGAGTCTTCATTTCTAATCCGCCGCGATAGCCAGTTAATGTGCCATTCTTACCTACTACACGATGACACGGTACAGTAATTAAAACTGGATTAGCACCAATCGCCGCCCCTACAGCACGAACAGCTGCTGGTTTATTAATAACGTTTGCAATGTCGGTATAGGATTTTGTCTGTCCGTACGGAATCTCACAAAGTGCGTTCCAGACTGCAAGCTGGAATGCTGTCCCATTGTAATCAAATGGAACAGTAAAAGTTTTCCGTGTTCCGTCAAGATACTCAATGATTTCAACCGCATAGGGTTCAAGCTTTTCAGGTTCTTCAACAAGAGGACTCCCAGGAAAGCTTTTCTTAGCCCATTCGGACATTTCCTCCAATGTAATGTTCTGGGAGCCAACATAGCAAAGCCCATTAGATGTTGAAGCAATATAAAAATTCCAATCTTTATACTTTAGCAAAGACCAATAAAGGGTTGGCTTATTCTTTGATTCCATTTATAATCCCTCCGTTTTATTCATTTGGTGATGTAACTGACGATATTGTGCTGGCGTATGTCCGGTTTTCTTTTTAAATAAAGTAATGAAATAGGGCGTGTTAGGCATCCCTACACATATGGCGATATCCAAAATAGCTTTATTTGTTTGAATCAAAAAATCTTTAGCCAAGTTTAATCTAACCTGTTGTATATATTCAACTGGCGTAATGCCCTTAATCTTTTTAAACGTTCGATGCAGATGATATGGACTCCCGTGAGCAATATCTGCTAACGTTTCTAGTTTTAATTTTTCTGTGAAATTCTTATCAATGTAGTCAGTAATAAGAGAAACCCATTCACTATCAGGCAATCTCTCATTAGTAGGCTTGCAACGTTTACAAGGGCGAAAATTAGCATTAAGAGCTTGTTCTGCGTTTTGAAAAATATGTACATTCTCTTTTTTCGGAACGCGGGATTTGCATGACGGTTTACAGAAAATCCCCGTGGTCTTTACAGCATAGAAAAATTGATCATTGTACGATGCATCATTGTCTATGATTGCTTGCCACTCTTCATCTGATAATCACTCCATAATCATGACTCTCTTGAAATCCATTATTGATACTGTCCGTCATTTACCTCACCTCTCCTTACATTATCCCCCTTAAAAATTCAGAATGATGATTTTAGGGATAAAATAGCAAGATATTGAATTTATAATTTATTTAGAATCATGAAAAATGATTCCAAGACCATATCGTTCTCCAGAGGTAACAGTACTTACACCATGACGAACTGTATTTTTGTAATAGCCTTTTTTGCCAAGAGCAGGTCTATGGTTAGTAGGAAAGATAAGCGCACACCCTTGTTCCAAGGTAATCACATGCCCTCTACTCTGAGCACGAGGAATTTGTTCTACCAATAGAGATTCTCCACCGCAAAAGTCTTTATCTCTTTGATTTAATATAAATACGATTTGAAATGGGAAAAATACGTCACCATATAAATCTTGGTGCAAGCAATTAAACCCGCCTTTTTCATACTTTAAAATTAAGGTTGTTGGTCTAGTTTGTTCATGTTCTTCACATTTTTCCAAAAAATCTTGAAGATTATCTGGATACTGTTCTGATTTCTTTAAATAACCTAACCATCTATTTGCTGTTTTGGCTAACTCAGGATAAAAGGATTCCCTTAAACTTCGGATTATTTCAGGTAATGGATATGAAAAATATTTGTACTCCCCATTTCCAAAGCGATATCTCGTCATATTGATTGTCGTTCTGTATGGCTCTTCCTCACTATAAAGTTCCATGAAGTAATCGCATTCATCTTTTGTTAAAATTGGGGAAAGTTTTGCAAATCCTTGCGCATCTAATTCATTCTGAATGCATTCCCAATTTAAGCTTTTTACACGTGTTTGAATATCTTGGACCAATTTTATCTCCTCCTAATTAGCATTCTAGATAATTCACACTATACCCTCATAAATAAGAAAAAATAAGACTATTAGAATGTAATAGCAAGATAACAAAATTTGTAAAGATTATTGTGTGATAAAGTAACCCTTCAATCAGTGTGAGTTTTCCTTCTAATTATTTTGACACCGCGGGTAGGATTTCGACAGTTAAAAGTTAAACTGTTACGGTAAATTCTCATGCCTTTTCTCATTCTTACTAAATTAAGGTGCTATTCGACTTTGAGAGAGCCCTTCAAGACGTTACTCTGTTATTTGACTCTTCGATATAATCCTTCAGTTCCAAAAAGGAACTGTCTAACCTTTACCAGAGAGAGTAACCATCCTCCATCTAAACTAGAAACATTTCCGCACAACTATACTGCTTCGTTAGCACAATAAGAAAAGGAGTTGCCGCAATCAACACAATCTTAAGCTCAAGCACACGTTAACTAAGAATAGTTTTTCTTTAAATAAACCCACTTGTCAAAATGTTTATGGTAAATTAAGTTTAACAATTATTTAAAGTAATCATACTTGGAAAGGTGGTTTATAAAATGGAGAACTTTTATTTATTTGTGATTATGTGTATTTTTCTAATTATTTTACCTGGTCCAGATACTGCCATCGCAACAAAGAATACACTCGCTGTTGGAAGAACAGGTGGTTTTAAAACTATGTTTGGTACTTGTTGTGCACTTCTAATTCATACATTGGCTGCTGTTATAGGACTTTCAGCAATTATTGTGAAATCTGCTTTATTATTTTCTATCTTCAAATATGTCGGTGCGGTGTACCTAGTTTATATAGGAATCAAGACATTATGGGCATTAAGGAATAAACAAGCAGCTGCAAGTACTGAAATGACTCCCGAAAGTAAGTATGAAAGCAAGTCTTGTTTTAAACAAGGTTTCCTAACCAACATCGTTAATCCAAAAGTTGCTATCTTTTTCCTAACCTTCTTTCCGCAGTTCGTGGATGCGGGGAGCCACACTTTTATTCCGTTTCTTTTAATGGGAATAACTTATACCGTATTAACCGCCATATGGTTTTTGTTTTATATCTATTTACTTAACCAGATTAGTGCTTTTATGAAAAAACCTAAGACCCAAACGGTTATTGAAGGAATAACAGGTACTGTACTGATAGGTTTTGGTATAAAACTGGCTCTAGAAAAGGCTCATACTTAGGTTGCTAGTTAAGACCCTTAGATTCTAATCTAAGGGTCTTCAGGTTAATCCACTGAACTTTTTAAACAATCTTAAATTACTTATATAAGTAATCTCCCCTTCGTGTATAAGAAAAGCCACCAGTTATGGCAGCTACAACAATTTTTATAAAGTATTCATATCTAATATTTGGTGGTTGTTTACTTATTACTTCAAACTCTCTTTTATCATTCTCTCATCCCTTATCGGGTAAATTTCGAATATTCCTTATTTCATTAAATACCACGATTGCTTAATACCAATTATTTCAAATACATTGGCCTTTATCAATCATTTTTTCAATGAAAAAGACACTTACCTTATAACAGATAAGCGCCCAATTCTTGAAGATCCTCTCTAATTAAATGAGTATTAAAAAAGATTGTTCCTTCTTGGAAAAACCCGTTGTTCAGTCAGATATTTATCTAATGAACTTTCACAAATACGGATCCGAATAGTTTATCTCCCATATAAGCATCTAAATTCCATATACCACTTTCTGGTAGTGGTAAGTATGATGGGCGTGTTTGTCAGCAGCATTATTTGCACCAACTTTCTTGTGCTAAGGACGTGCCCCCTTAGAGGCTCCGCGTTATCTTGTGTGATCAAACTGAATTTGAGTGATGTATGTCATCTTTATTAATATTTTGATAGACGTTCAAATTCAACTTGTGGTTCTAATACATCGCTAACTTTTTCGACGATAATATCTTTATCTACTTTAAAAGTTGCTATGTCTTTTATGTTTTCTGAGGACGCACCAACTCTAACTTCATAGCTACCTTTTTCAACAATCCAAGCTGATAAGTCTTCATTAAATGATGCTAAATCTTTCGCATCTAATTCAAACTTAAGATTTTCCTTTTTACCTGGACGAAGGTTTTCAGTTTTTGCAAAAGTTTTTAATTCGAGCTCTGGTTTCTCTAATTTACCATCAGGTGCAGAGACATAAACTTGAACAGCTTCTCTTCCTGTAGTATCACCTGTATTTTTAACTGTAGCATGAACAGTAATTTTATTTTTAAAATTACCGTTATTTGTCACCCTTACCTTACTATAGTCGAATGTTGTATAGGATAATCCAAAGCCAAATTCATAGGAAGGCTTTACATTAAATGTTGAATTGTAACGATATCCCACATAGATATCTTCTTCATACGGGAAGCCACTGGCAGATCCAGGATATCGATCCGCATAAGGGAGATCGCTGTAGTCCACTGGGAATGTTTGTGGGAGTTTACCAGATGGATTTACTTTCCCAGTTAAAACATCAGCAACTGCATTTCCTAGTTCTTGACCTGGCTGCCACGCAAGTACAATTCCATCTACTCTATCTTTCCAGCTTTCCACTTCTATCGGTCCTTCTACATTTAATACAGCAATGACTTTCTTTCCTTTGGCACGATAGGCATTTGAAACATTTTCGACCATTTCTTGTTGAGATTCGGATAGGTAGAAGTCTTCTTGAGCACGGTCATTTGCATAAGACCCAGGAGCTGTTCCAATAACTACAATACCAACATCTGTATTTTTAGCTGCTTCTAGGACATCTTCACTAATATCCATTTCAGGCAGTTTGGGTCCAACTGAACCAAATGTACCTGGTGTACCTTTATACGCATCTTGACTTCTTAAGTCTGAAACATATTCACCGTATTTTTCGATAAGTGACTCATTTAAAGTGAACCCTGCATTTTTTAGTCCTTTTGTAATTCCAATTTGATTTTGAGCATTTACTAGTGCACTTCCTCTTCCACCTGTATTAATTTCACTGATTGGCACGCCAAATAAGGAAGCACTTACATTATTTTGAATCGGTAATGCTGATTTTTTATTTTGAAGTAGGACCATACCATCAGCAGCAGCTTTTCGTGCAACTTTTGCACCTGCTTCAAGATCAGGGTTATTTGAAGCTACTGCTCCTTTAAAAGTAGGTGTTTTAACCACAATACGTAGTATTTCTTTAACATTTCGGTCTAGAATAGCTTCATCCAAACTACCGTTATTAACAGAATCAATAATACTTTGTGACTGAGCAGCACTACCAGGCATAAATAAGTTTGTTCCTGCTTCCACCTGCTTAACAATATTTCTTGCTCCAAATTCCCAATCCGTCATAGCAAAGCCGGTAAAACCAAAATCTTTTCTCAATACATCGGTTAATAATTCTTTGTTTTCCGTTGCATAAGTACCATTTACCTGATTGTAGGAATCCATAATCGTCCATGGATCAGCTTCTTTTACAGTCATTTCAAAACCTTTTAGGTAAATTTCTCTTAAGGCCCTTTGACTGACAACCATATTTCCATTGTTGTTTGTTCGTTGGTTAAAAGCAGCAAAATGCTTAATGGTTGTACCTACACCATTATCTTCAACAGCATTTACGAATGCGGTTGCCATTTTTCCAGTAACAACAGGATCTTCTGAGAAATACTCAAAATTTCTGCCGTTTAGAAGGTAACTCTGAATATTCATTCCTGGGGCAAGAAGTAGATCGATACCATATGCCTTCATTTCATCGCTTGTTGCACCGCCAACTTCTTTGACCAATTTAGTATCCCATGTAGAGGCTAAAACGGTTGGTGATGGGAATTTGGTAGCGTAATAGGTTTTGTCATCGTTCGTTCTAGTAGCATTTATTCTAACTCCCATAGGTCCATCAGCCATTACAATTGCAGGGATGCCTAACCGAGGTATTGCTTGGGTTTGTCCGGCAGCTCCTGGAACCTTAGTTGCTTGTCCACCAATTATTTCTCCATTTTCATCGGTTAGCCCTCCTTTATTACCACCAACAACCAAAAAGGATTTTTCTTGTAATGTCATTTCTGCAACAACAGAATCAATTGACGCTTCATCTACTAGCTGAGGAGTAGAAACCTGCTGTACTTCCACATTTTTATATCCATTTTTTGTAATCCCGTGTATCTGTGCGGATGCGCTATTTTCGGTTATAACAGATTCAAAGCTAAGTCCCGAAATGACTACGCCAGAAGCAAGTGCAATTGCTAATGCCTTCTGCCTTCTTTTCTTTTTCATTTTTTTTAACATATCCCTCACCCTTTTTTAAATTTATAAACGCTTACATTTTTGCGATATCTCATCACCAATGTTAAGCATTTCTACTCTATTTTACCAATACTGAATAATCAGAATTTTTTTAACTTCTGTACTTTTTTGCTATTTCTAGCATTTTTAATAGCTTCGTTTGTTTTAGATTGAGTGATATCTCATTATCGGTCCAAACATCGTCAATTTCATATTTATAGGAAAGCTTAACGAAAGAGTAATATAATCTAACAAAAATTTACCCATCATTGAAAATTCCAAGTAATAAAATCTCACAAATTAGAGGAAAGACTTTTAACTGTATGACATACTGACATTAGACCATTACGATGCATACTGAATTTCTAAGAAATAAAAATTTTTGATGTCGTCATTCCATAACTGGAGGTGTAAGTCAATTGGTGCATTTCATTGCTCAGTTTTTCACAATTCTTTTTATCTATCTTGTCGGTAATAGTCTCGTGATACTATTAGACCTTCCTATCCCTGGAAGCATCATCGGTATGGTATTACTGTTTATTGCATTGTTGATGGGTGTTTGTAAACTAAGATGGGTAGAAGCTGTTGCTCAGTTGCATATCAAACATATTACACTTCTTTTTATTCCTTTTGCTGTCGGTGTTTTGCACTATACAAGTAGTTTTCAAATGGAGGGATTAAAATTGGCTGCCATCTTGGTAACAAGTAGTTTGGTAGTACTTCTTGTTACTGCTTATATCGCTGAGTATTACGAAGTCAAAAGTAAAAGGAGCAAACAGAATGGTAACATTGATTGATAATCTTCTCTTATGTACCATTATCACCTCTATAAGTTATGTGATTGGGATTAGGGTTTTTCGAAGATTTAATAAATCTTGGCTAAATCCGTTATATACCGTTACGGTTTCCATCATCTGTCTACTGTCTTTTTTTCATGTGGACTTCTCATATTATACATCTGGGACTGGAATTTTCTCGCTACTTTTAGGAACAGCCACTGTTTCTCTAGCCGTACCTTTATACAAACAAATAAAATTAATCAAAAAATATCTCTTGATCATTGGTTGTGCCGTGATGGTAGGTACGTTAACAGGAGTCATCTCCATTGTACTGTTGGCTAAAGTAGTACATTTGAATCAAGAAATGATGCTTTCTCTTATACCGAAATCGGTTACTGTCCCTATTGCCTTGTCTATTTCTCAGTCGCTGGGTGGAATTCCGTCTCTTACTGTATTATTTGTAGTCATTTCAGCTGTTTTTTCTCTTGTTACTGGTCCGTTGCTTTTAAAAATCTGTCGTATCAGAAGCAAAATTGCAAAAGGACTCGCATTAGGTACTTCGGCCCAAGCAATTGGAGCAAATCGCGCGTTTGAGTGGGGTGAATTGGAAGGAGCCATGGGAAGCATCGCCATGATTACTTCAGCACTGTTCATGACCTTGATTACCCCGCTTTTAATCTATCTTTACCTTTTATAAAGGAGTTGATCGTCAAAGTGGAAAAGATCAAGATTACCCTCCCTCCTTGTTACGTGCCTCAGGAACCGTTACTTTAAGAAGAAAAGAGCATTACCGTAGTATACAGTAATGCTCTTGGTAGTTGAAGAAGTCTCTATGAAAGATGAATTCTTTCAAAATGTTCAACTGTTGGAAATGGGGCATAGAAATGATGTAATTGTTTTTGCCATTCTTGATATTCTTCTGATTGCCTAAAACCAACTGTATGGTCTTTTAGTGCTTCCTATTTTACCAATACTAGGATATCTCACCTCAAATTCCATAAAACGTTGAAGTTCGTGCGATATATAACCTTTTATTGAAGAAATTCCTCCAATATTTATGAAATTATATTTGATTCAATTGAACTATACTGCTTCGTACTTAAATAAGAAAAAAGCGATCAACGTTATATCTCATGATTGCTCTAGCTCATTAAAAAAAGGAGAGTAGCATTACTCTCCTTCGTTAACAATGACTTTATAACCTCGTTGTTGTGGACCATCCTGGTATACTTCCCGTGTTACTATGTAATAAGTTTCCCCATTGTTATCAGTGATGACCAATTCACTCGGACTCTTATCGACTGTGGCAGCCCCCAGGTTTTCATAACGTATCCCGAGTTTTAAATTTTCGATTAGCAATTTTATTCCCTCTTTTCCATTTTTCTAAATCTTACCCCTTTTTTATTGTGCAGGCAAGGACCAGCGAGAGATAAACCTATTATATTTCCTTTAGCAATCGTTGTTTACTACAGGTTTTCGCCAAAACACGCAAATGTGTATTAATAAATGCTTTATCTCTAGTTAGCCAGTTATTCTGTTCAAGTCCTTCAATAATATAGGAAGAGAAACTCCAAATCTTTTCTTTTATCTCTTTTGTGTTACTTTCAGCAATAAAGGTTAATGCTTTTATTACGGATACCACAATGGAAATATCCTCCTTTCCATAATGTCTAATTTGAAAAAAGCTTTCATATAAATAGTCATCAAAGGTAGGCTTATCAAAAATAATCCGTAAATTATTTAAAGAATCGTGATGAAAGGATGTTTGAAGTTCTTTCTTACCCAGTTTTGAAAGCATTCTAGCCAAATGTTCAATGCTATTAATTGCGGTATACGGATCGTTTATTGCTGGAGAAATCGCTCGTAAAGCAATTTCAACCAGCTTTTGAATCCCAAACTCAATGTCCTTTACAGGCTCCTGATCTGTGATAATTGAGATCTTATTGTAGTAGTCATCAAGATTTCTTACATTCTCAACTCTCCAAATGGATAGCAGTGGTGTATCTAGGTCTACGTAGTCTCCTAAATCCTTTTCAATTCGGATAATGCAATCTTCATCAGTGGCCAGTTTGAGTAGTTTTTCTAGTTCGATAAATTGCACATAACCGGATTTCAAACTTTTGCACTCATATGGTTCTATCGTTTTGATTTCTTCACTCTCCCAGTCCTCCCAAGGAGATTCTGTATCTGTCACATTTTTATCTCGTAATGTTTCTTCAATGGATCGTGTCGTTTTTATTGTGATGTTAAAAATTAAGTTACTCACTTTAATCCATGTGGTAACGTGGTTGATAAAAAAAACAAAGACGCCAAGACAGGCAATAGCCACAATAATTGCGAATGTAGGAACAATGAATAAGTTACTTACCGAGTTATCTCTGACAAGCAACAACAAAATGATCGAATAGATAAACCCTCCAACAAAAATACCAAGAACCCGTTGTGTATGATGATCAGTAATAAAGTTCTGCAGAGCTCGAGGAGAAAATTGTGATAAAAAGGTCGTTAAAACTAATAAAATAGAAGAAAAGGTAATTGTCGTCATTGTTAGTAAAGAAGTAGAAATTGAGCTCAAAATCGTTTGCGACAGGTTTAAATCAGATAAAAAGATTGAGGGTATTAACTCGTATAGTGACGGATGAGTAGCAAAGAAACGATCGATTATCATACTCCCAATTGCTAGAAGAAGAGCGAATACACTATAGATCGATGGCAAATACCAAAACTTTGATCGCATATTATACGCAAGTTGTTTGATTATCATTTTTTCACCCTATCCGAAGATTTGATTGCTCAGACACTTTATGCAAAATATAGTATGTAAGTTGATAAATTAAACAAGTATGCTGAGTCATAAAAGGCGACTGATGACGTTGATAATACCCTTTCTACCACGGAATTAGGTGAATCAGGAGAGGTTCTAGCAAAACCCATTATAGGTATAGCTTTTTCAAAATTATCAAACTTTATTTCAAATTACAGGAAAACGGTTAAAACTTTTTTTATAAGAAATTAATATTAATCTTTACTCACTAAAAAAGCCCAATAAACCAGATTTGGTTTATTGGGCTTTTCTGTGCCTTTTTTGGTTTAAGAAGAATTTTATTTTCATGGGTGTGGAAATAAAAACTGTCGCAATGACAGCTCCATCTTAAAGTAATGCACTTAGTTGAAAAAGCGATAACTATTAATAATAGCCCATATTATAATTAAGCCCCAAATCAATATTACTATAGAGCCCACTATCCAATTCTTTGGCTTACCGTTTCTCATCATTTCCTCTGCCTTAACTTCACAGTCGGTTAATATATTCTTTGGTATCAGCTTTAATGCAATCATTATCCCTATTGGAACGAGAATTACATCGTCTAAGTAGCCAAAAATGGGTATAAAATCTGGTATTAGGTCAATCGGACTGAATGCATAAGCTACAACACAAGCCGTAAATACTTTTGCATACCAAGGCACTCTTTCATCTTTACAAGCAAAGTAAAGGATAAAAATCTGTCGTTTTAGATTCATCGCCCAAGCCTTAATTTTTTTGAACATTTTATCTCCTAATAATAGTTAAAATTTTATTTTCATTATATTTCTTCTTTTCAACTAAATAATGGGGCTGAAAAGTAAGGCTGTAAAAAAAGGCATTTTTATACTTTTTTTACAGCTCCTTTTTTGAAATTTAACATTTAAATTTATTTCACCAATATACTAACTTCATGTAACGCATTACGCACCTTACCGTATTTACTTGCATGAGGGCGTTCTCCGTTATCTTCGTACCCATAGTCAAACATTCGATTTCGGTTTAACGTTAATTTATTTACTGTAGGACGAAGTAAATCAAATAACTCAAATCGCTTTCGTAACTGTGGAAATTGTGATTGATAACGTAAAATCTCATTACGAACACTGCTCCAAAATTGTTGTTCGGTTACGCCTTCTTGCTCTTCTAAAATCGTCGCTAAATAACGAAAATGACAAATAAATAGACCGGTTAAAATAAACTGCGTTAATCCTTCAGGTTCCTCACTTCTTAATACAGTTTTCAACTCTTCAGATAAAGAACGTAACTCGTCAAACGGCTGGTCACTTATATTCACATCATCTACAAAGTCTTTCATAATAATCCGAACTGGATTAAAGTTCTTTAACACAAGCACTGTATTTTGACCATGCGGTGAAAAGACAGTACCGTATTGATATAAATAATGTAAGAGTGGCGGCAGTATTGCATTCATCAAAGCATCTATCCACTCTTGTGGTGTCAAACCAGCTTTTTGAATGTATGTTGAAACAAGCGCTTTTCCTGAATGATCAACATGTAAAAGAGCGGCTAATGTAATCGCTTGCTCTTCTTCTCCTAAATCTTCGTAGACACTTTCTCTCCATACAACACCAAGCATTTCTAAATATTGATAAGGAGCATTTTCTATTTCTGTAAACGTTGGATGACTTACATTTAACGTTGCTACTTCACCAAGCAATCCAATCTTGCACGTATCTTTTAAAAAGGGATCTTGGTCTCGAATTCCTTTAATATGTTCTGTTACTTGAGGCGCAATAACAGTGCGTTCACTCGGCAACCCACGGTAAACAAGTGTATTTAATATACTCATTGGTAGCTTCACATGATATTTTCCCCGGTGAGTCGTATTCACAAATGTACGGATTGACTGTTGTGGTAAATAACTGTCCACACTTTCTCCGAGCGGTACAATTAGGTCATTGGAAATATACTCTGCATAAAGTGGAACGATGACATTCATCCATTGCCATTCATGAATAGGTATGTAATAGTAATCATTCAGTGTTAGTTGACGTTCATTCAATTGATTGGCAAATGATTTCAGTGTATTTTCGCTTAGTTCTTGTTTCATCACTTTTTCAAATGACAACGTAGCTACTGATTGAAATGAACTTACTTGTTTGGCAACAGCAATCCATGACAGCTGAATATGATTCTTCTGTTCTGGAGCAAATCGAACATAGTCATCATAGCCAAACCCAATTCTTCCCTTATTATATGTAATCCACGGATGGCCCGTCATTTCACCTTCCAACTCGGCATAATCCATTTCAGCCAGTTCATCTGCGGATTTTCGGTTCTGCAAATGCAAGTCTGCAACTAATGTATGAAAATACTCTTTAGCTAAATGTCCTGCTGTCGAGTTGTTCATTCCCTTTTCTTCTGACAATCCAATCAATAGCTGTAGCGCTTTGGAAAGTCCAATCTCTCGACCTTCAGCTGTTACTTGTATCGTGTCAGAAAGAACATAAAAGCTATCAAATAACTTTTCTTTTGCTTGATACGTGTACGTCACTCCTTTTTGATCTTCCCATTGATACATCGTCACATCTAATTGTTTTTGTATTTCCTTTGGTTCAATAATTTGTTCATACATAAACTCTTGGAGCATTTTCGCAAGCAGCTGTTGATTTGCTTTTTCCCACGACTGTTTTGTAAACATAGAAAGATCGGTTTTCACAATATTCATCCTTCATTCTCCTTTACTTGTTTATAAGTTCTAGTGGTTTGTTACGTATCGTCATTGCACATACGGCTACGACTATGCGTTCATATCCTTACTCGTTAAAATCCAAACTGCTGAAAGACAGTTCGCTTATAAAGTTTATAAACTTCTTTTCCGGCAATTTGATTAATAATAACCGCGTTTCGGTAAGCACCAAGCCCTAAATCAGGTGCTCCTACTCCGTGCGTATGAAGTTCACCATTTTGAATAAACAACGAACCCCCATCAACACTTGTTTTGACTTTATATTGTTCATCAATTTCTAACTGACCATTACCGTCAAACTGCAAATGATTTTTCACTTCATCCATAAAGGGAGGCAAGGTATTTTGATAGCCGGTTGCCATAATCACCACGTCACTCACTGTTTTTTGATAAGCCTCTTGTTCATATTGATACAATGTTAATTCATGACGATCTTCTTTTTGTTCGATATTCGTTAATTCAGTTAGTGCTTGCATCGTAATGGGTATTTTTCCACCGCCAACCGTACGTTCATATAAAAGTTCATAAATATCACTAATCGTTTCGAAACTAATGCCTTTATAAAGTAGCGCTTGATTTTTTAACACACGTTGTTTTTTTTCGTGTTCCAAATGATAAAAGTATCGGGTATAGTCCGGTGAAAAATGCTCTAAACCAAGTTTAGAATATTCCATTGGATAAAATCCTTTGGAACGTGTGTACCAACTCAACTCATATTTGAGCTCACTTTGCTGCTGTAATAAATCATACACAATTTCAGCTGCACTTTGGCCCGAACCGATAACCGTAATACTTTTTGCTTGTAACGTTTGCTCTCGCTTCATTTTAAAGTGAGCAGAATGATAAAATTGATCGCTTTGCATCGATTGAAAGTCCTTTGGAATCATTGGTTTCGTCCCAACTCCCATCACAACATGACGACTGTAATAAGATTTAGTGACCTCTCCTTGTTGAATCGTTACTTCATAATAAGTGTCTTCTTCTGTATGAAGCGTTATTTTTTTCACTTCACTGCTAAACTGCAAACCGCTTAAATTGTTAGCTACCCACTGACAATAGTGATTGTATTCATTACGAGGAATATGAAATTTCTCAAAAAAGTAAAATTGATACAACCGTTCATGTTCATGTAAATAATTTAAAAAACTATATGGACTTGTGGGGTCGACCATTGTGACAATATCAGCCATAAACGGAACTTGTAAGGTCGTTCCTTCAAGGAGCATACCAGGATGCCAATCAAACTTTGGCTTTTGTTCAAAGCATATATATGTACAATCTGTTTTTTCAAGTAGGGCTGCTAATCCTAAATTAAATGGACCAACCCCTACGCCAATAATGTCTAAAATGTGCCGTTGTTCCATTCACTCCACCTCCTTTCGAACACATTTCTTTCACAACTAAGCAGTAATCCTGTTTTATCAGATAAATTCACTTCTTTTATAGGCTGAAAACCGCATTTCTTAAAGACCGCAATCATTTTTTTATTTCGAATATCCGGTTCTGCAACTACTCTTTTCGTATCGTTTAGTTCAAATTTCCGCTTCAAAATGGTCAAAAGCAATGGATAAATATAGCCCTTACCTAGATAGCTTGTTTCACCAATTAATAAGTGAATCCCTTGATCGTTTTGATCGTATGAATAGTACTTGCTAATTACATCTCCTTCGACCGTATAGGACTCCCAGTAGCTCATCGGCACCCCTTGGATTTCACCAATTAATAATTGTTGATGAGAGTCCTTTAAAAATGTTTGTAGATGCTGTTGATAGGCATCTCTATCAATGTTCAATTTCCAATAAGGTATTACATGCGGTTCATGCATCCATTTGTATAAACGTTCAAAATCTTCTTTTAAAGATACAGGACGAAACGTAATGTCCTGTTTCACTTGAAAGTCTTCTATTGTATATGGATAATTGGTTTGTAACATAGCTGTCATTGTTTCACAGCAACTATCTTATACAATGGATTATCTACATTCACATAAACCGATTGTGTTTCTAAAGACCCAATTAATTCATCCATGTCATGTACACGCGTTAATAAATTCGCTTTGCACGGAAGTTCTTTATTTTCAAGAAGCGAAGAAACGAGCTTTGTATGATCTTGAGAAAGATATTGTTCAAGTTCATCTCTTAAAAGTGTTAAAAGCTTCTTTTCATCTATAAGTTCACTCACACCAAAAGCATTAACTAGCCCAAATAAATGATTAAAGAATACGTAATAACGGAATCGCTCTTCAGCAACAGCATCTTCACATACGGTATCACTTTCTCCATTTAATGATGACAACAGTTCACGCAACTCCGCTTCTTTTGATTTCATAAAATAGTAGCCTTGATTATCTCGATAATAAAAAGTTAATGGATATCCCTCTTGATCTAGTTTAATGATTGAATTTTGTTGATGTGCTTCTAATGCAATTCCTTTTTGCGTATAGAGCCACATCATTGGTTTTAACGTAATCTCGATGTAACGCTTAAACCAAATTTCGCTCACTTGTTCAGTTGTAAGGATTTCACTTTTCGAAATCCTGTTGATGATGTTTGCTAGCTGAGATGCTTCACCGTTTACGTGGTCTTGACATAAACTTGCTAAAAGTGTTGTGTTGTTTCCATCTTTTTCTTTAAACGGATTATCACGAATCATCACTTCAAACCCAAGCTCTTCATCACCTAACGTAACGTATGCTGGGTCTTTGATAATTTGAAAATTAGGATGATGAGCATGTAGCTCACTTTCAATACTCGCTTGAAGTAATCTCGTTACTTCCACACCGCGATTCAATTCTTTCACTTTATTTACTCGTAAAGAGTTTGTGATTTTAACGGGAATTGAGAACTTATACATTACATCAGCACGAGGACTGTACAACGTACGAACAGATGAAGTTGGATAAAACAGTTCACCTTGCGGACCTAAGTATGAGAGGTGTCCTTGTTGAATCCAATTTCCCACCTCTTCTTTTCCTAGTAAAAAACGAGCTTGTAGTGGATGCATCGGAATAAGCGTATACTCATCATTTTGACAATATCGCAAGGTAAATTCTTTTGGTATCGTATCATCTTGCATTAATTGCATTTTAATTATATTTGTAGCAGTCAGATTGTAAGCCGATTGCTCCCTAACGAGCGCACCATGCGCTCTAAAGTAATGAAGTTGAAATCCCCCTTTTAATTCTGGTGCAAATAAGGATTCTTCTTCAGGTAAAATTCCTTGACGACTTTTTGGCGTTGGATGAAGTTGATGACCGATTAATAAAGATTGCTCTGACTGTAAAAATGTTTTATCCCACTTGTAGCACTCTTCTAACTCTTGCTTTCTTTTTTCAATAAATAGATTCATATTTTCATAACTTAAAAGAACACGTACGATTAAATCATTTACTTGTAATACATTATCCGTTACTTCTTTCATTAAAAGTGATAGCAGTGTCACAATATCAAGCTTTTGCATCTCATGATGATGAATTTGATAACTTAACTCTCGCTTGAACAAGTGACGCCCTGTTACTGAGCGATATTTTACGGGAAAATATAAAGTGACAGGTTGCTTTTTCAATTTAATTACTAACTCTTCTTCAATAGTTCTCTCTTTTACCGATTGCCATACACCTTGTCCTGTTTCACGAATATAGCAATTGATCAGATTTTGCATTGTATTAAAATGAGCCGATAACTGAGCGTTCACGTAATTGCTCCTCCTTTTTTTCGAGTTCTTTTCCAAGGTTGATTACTTCATCTAACCGGTTGACAGTTTCATCAAATGTAATCAACGGATTTAACATCGTTAGTTTCAAATAGGACTTTCCTTCAAACTTTGTTTTCGCCATAATCAATTGCCCTTGTTCATAGAGCAACTGCAGAATGGATTGATTTATGTCATTTTCGTATAATTTTTGTTCTTGGTTATCTGTGTAAATAACCTTCGGAAGATAGCGAAAGACAATCGCGTTCATAACCGGGTTATTAAGTGCTTCAATGTCCGTTCGTTTTTGTAAATAATCGGCCGTTTGTTTAGCCATTTTTATCGTGTGATCAATCATGTCACCAAACTCTTGTTTACCGACTGTTTGAAACGTCATCCATACTTTTAATGCATCAAATCTCTTCGTCGTTTGAATACTGCGATCAACTAAATGAAGATGTGTATCTTCTTCTGGGTTTAAATAGTCAGCGTGCAACTGGATATGTTCAAAACTAGAAGTGTTTTTCACAAAAAATGCACCGCAGCTAACAGGCTGATAAAACCATTTATGAAAATCCATGGTAATTGAGTCTGCTTTTTTCAGATGAGATATTAGATGACTATACTGATTTGAAAATAGTAAGGCTCCTCCGTAAGCAGCATCCGCATGTAACCATATATTCTCCCTATCGGTTAATTTACATATTTTACCAAGTGAATCTATACTCCCAAAATCAGTCGTTCCAATCGTTGCCACCACAGCAAAAGGGAGATTTCCTTGCTGTTTTACTTTTGCAATTTCTTCGTCTAAAGCATCTGTGCATATTTCATAGCGTTCGTTTGTTTTTATACTGACAACAGAGTCCATACCGAGCCCTAATTGAGCGGCAGATTGCTGTACCGTAAAATGAGCTTTTTCTGAACAAAAAATTCGTAATTTTTTAGCTTCCATTGGTAATCCTTGTTTGCTTACATTTATAGAAAAATGGTTTGAACAATATTCATTACGCGCTAGCAACAATGCCATATAGTTTGATTGTGTTCCACCACTTGTAAATACACCTGAAGCATCATTGGGATAATCTATTTCTTTAATCATCTCCTGAATGACACCGTCTTCTATATAAGTCGCTACAGGACTTTGATCCCATGAGTCCATCGATTGATTTAAAGCAGATATGATTACTTCAGCAGCAAGTGCTGGTATCATCGGCGGACAATGTAAATGAGCCATCGCACCCGGATGTGAAATATGCAGCGAATGATCCATCACCAGATGCTGCATTGATGTTAAAACAGCATCCGATGATTTCCCTTCGTTTTCAAATTTCACATGCTTTTTTATATTCTTTTGGATGTCACAGGTATCAATATGTTCATAGGGCTTTCCAAGACTTTTATAGTGAGTCTCAACTATTTTTACTGCTTCTGTCATAAACTGATGATAATTCTCTAAGCCATTTGAAGCTGATGATAAAAACCATTTATTAAACGAGTTCATATTTTAGTTCACCCATTTATTTTCAGCAGCTTTTATCGCGTCTTCAAAACGAAAAAGAACTTCGTCTATTTGTTGCTTTGTCACAATTAACGGCGGCAAGAAGCGAATAACTGCCCCATGCCTTCCACCTACTTCTAAAATGACGCCGCGGTCAAAACATTCTTTTTGAATAGCTCTTGCAAGTTCTCCGTCCGCTGGGTAACTTCCGATTGAATTAGGAATCTTTGTCTTATCAACAATTTCAACACCAAGCATAAGACCACGACCGCGTACATGACCAATCGATTTCACTCGTTGCTGAAGGTTTTTTAATTGTGTTTGAATATATTGTCCAAGTTTATGAGCATGTTCGGGTAAATGATGTTCTTTGACAAATTGTAGTGTTGCTCTTCCTGTTGCCATTGCAAGTTGATTGCCTCGGAATGTTCCGATATGAGCACCTGCTTCCCATTGATCTAAACGTTTATCGTAAATAACAACAGATAGGGGTAGACTTCCGCCAATTGCTTTTGATAATACGAGCACGTCTGGCTCAATATCAGCATGTTCAAATGCAAACATCTTTCCTGTGCGACCGATGCCTGTTTGTACTTCATCAATAATAAGGGGAATGTTTCTTTCTTTTGTAATGCGTCGCAATTGTTTTAACCATTCAACTGGCGCCGGTACGGATCCGCCTTCACCTTGAACAATTTCAACGACTATTCCTGCTGGTGTGACGATTCCACTTTCAGGATCATCTAAAGTGTTTTCAAGATACGTACTAATAAACTCATGTCCTTTTTCGCCAATTCCAAACGGGCAGCGATATTCATATGGATAAGGGAAAAAATGCGTATCTGGCACTAGCGCATGAATATGCTTTTTCGGACTCGTTGTTCCGCTAATACTTAAAGTGCCGTGCGTAGAGCCATGATACCCTCCTTGAAAGGATAAAATTGTGCGATTACCTGTTGCTGTTTTTACGAGCTTAAGTGCAGCTTCAATTGCATCTCCACCTGTTGGTCCGCAAAATTGAATTTTGGCTTTTCTTGCAAATGCCTCTGGTAAAATCGCAAATACTTCATCGACAAATGCTTCTTTTACAGGCGTCGTAAAATCTAATGTATGTAAAGGAGTCGAATTCGCTAGCACCTCTTGAATCGCTTCATGAACAACAGCATGGTTATGACCAAGAGCTAACGTACCTGCTCCTGCTAAAAAATCAATATATTCTTTTCCATCCATATCCGTTACGATGACACCTTCTGCTTTTTTAATCGCTATTGGTAAACGTCTAGGGTAAGACCTTGCATTTGATTCACGGATATTTTGCATGGAAAGCAATGTTTTATTGGAAATGGGTTGTTTAATTAAAGTAGACATATCGTATCCTCCTATAAAATCATTTTTATTGATAATGATTTTCATTAGCAATTACAATATTAAACGATAATGATTTTCATTGTCAATGATTATTCTGAAAAGGGGTGTTTTGGTCTACTGAGATGAAATTTATATATACTTTTTTACATAGCAAAAAAAGGTGAATAAACCTCCACCTTTTTTAATTTTATTCTTTTCAAATTAATTATTAGCTACATGATATTTCTTCCCCTTTTCGCTTTTAATCTCAAAGGACCTTTTTTCTTTTTTATATTTTTTGAACATGATTATCCCTTAATCAGATTAGTGCAAATTCCTTTCATTTATTTTCTTAAAAACATCGCTAAGAGACTGATAACCCTTGGATTCTCCCGTTCCCTCTTGAATGGTCCATATCTGATTTTGTTGAGCTAATTCATGATCTTCATTTTTTACATATGGAGTATTTATCATATAAACCTTTCCATTTTTTCTAATCGTATACCCCATATAATATTGATTACCTTCGCCCTCTTCCTCATATACTCCAATATCTTCAACATCATATTGAACCATAATCGACTGCATTGAATCCGTTAAATCTCTAACAACCTCTTCTCTACTTAAAAACTCCATATAACTCTCTCCTTTTTAGTTTAGTTAAATTTATCATTCCCATTATTCTACAGAAGCACTCCTCGGAGATAACCAGTTAGCATGAAATAGTCCTATCCCTAAAGAAGCCTCTGCTCCATAGAGCAAAGGCTTCTTTTTCATGAGTTTCCTCTTTTATATATTGCTACTTTTTAAATCACTTTCGTATTCTTTAACCAACTTATAAAAAGTCCTCTTTTTAACGTAATTCTATCAAAGCATGACGTCTGTCATCTCTCTTGCTATCAACGATCATACCTGGATCCTTTTTGGCAAGTCATCCATGTACCTATTCAAATAACCCAAAAACCGTCAAAGCCCATACCTGCTGATAGCTGGAATGGGCTTTGACTACAGACTGAAACAGAAAGTGAAACTCACTGTTTTTTATATAAACTTAGCGAGTTTTCATTTCGTTTGGATGTGAACCTTTACGTCTATTGCGATTTAGATGATTAATTTCCTGCAATTCATCCGCAGTTAGTTCGAAATCAAATACATTAAAGTTCTCTTCTATTCTCGATGGTGTTACAGATTTAGGAATGACAATCGTTTTATTTTGCAAATGCCAACGCAACACAACTTGAGCGGGAGTTTTGCTATGTGACTCAGCTATCTTTTCAATAACTATGTCTTTTAACACTTCTCCACCCTGGTCAAGTGGACTCCACGCTTCTACAAAAATATCATGTTTTGCACAATACTCTTTTAACTCATTTTGTACAAGGTATGGATGACACTCGATTTGGTTTAAAACAGGCACAACATCACATTCCTTTATGATGCGTTCTAAATGTTCAATTTCAAAGTTACAAACACCAATAGCTTTAACTCGCCCCTCATGATAAAGATTTTCTAATGCTTTATATGTATCAACATACTCATCAAATTGAGGAGTAGGCCAGTGGATTAAATAAAGATCAACATATTCAAGACCTAATCTTTCTAAGCTTTCATCAAATGCTCGTAATGTATTTTCATAGCCTTGATCACTATTCCAAACTTTTGTTGTAATAAATAACTCCTCGCGTGGAACAGAAGATTCTTTAATAGCTTTCCCAACGCCTTTTTCATTCTTATATATCATCGCCGTGTCAATTGATGTATAGCCTACTTCAAGTGCTTTAGCAACTGCAGAGGTTGCTTGATCATCTTCAACTTGCCAAACACCAAATCCAAGCTGTGGCATTTTTAAATCGTTGTTTAATGTAACAAAATTCATTTTATATTTCTCCTTTATTATCAATTTAATTTAGAATTTAATTGTACTAAAGTCTAAACACAATCATAGGTTTCACATCATTTGCCTGGTTTCATTCAATGTAATGAGCAACATCCATAAACTTATTATGCTATATATATATCAATCCTGTCACTTCAAAATACTTAGTTTATGCTATCGTAACAATTCAATGTTTTAGTAGTCAAACTTCTGGTCCTAACTAATAAATGCGGGTGTGAGCATTTAAGTCAAAAAGAATCTAACCGTCATTACCTTTTCAGTCGTTCAAAGATAATTTACTTGTTTTATTCGGTTTCGATTGCCGTGCTTATTTTGCCTGATTTGAGAACTCTAATCATCATTGCTTACATTAAAGCTGTCCATCAATATTCGTCCTGTTGATCAACCTTTACAAAAGGTGAAATTTTTCTAGTAAAAAACACATGTAAAAAAATGGAGCCAGCGAGTGGTTTAAATTTAATAAAGTATTCTCGAACTGTTCACTAATAGCGGTAAAAAATAGATTTCTTTGGAAAAAATATCCCAATCCATGAACAAGGGCGATAAACCTTGAGTAATAAAAGTAATTCTATATAAAAGCGAAGAGTGTCAATACAAGATGAAAACAATTTGTTGAAGTTGCAAATAAATGATGCCATGGAGTTTTTATTTACCTATACTTGGGGAGAAGAATCGTACCCTCATTTATGATAACGAGAATACTGAAATCAAGTAATATCTGAAGGCTGGTACGTTGTTTTCAAATATATCCTTTAACCGATATTAACAATGGCTTTCATGGTTAAGGAAACTGCCTCTTTAGTGAAAAAGTGTTCGTTCCTGGTAAAATAGGAACGAACACTTTTTAAACAATAATGCCTTATGAAAGATGAACCTTCTCAAAATGGTCAACTGTTGGAAATGGGTCATAGAATTGATGTAATTGCTTTTTCCAATCTTGATACTCGGTTGATTGTCTAAATCCAACTGTATGGTCTTCTAATGTTTCCCACTTCACCAATAAAAGATATTTCCCCTTAACTTCCATACAACGCTGTAATTCGTGAGATATGTAACCTTTCATTGCAGAAATGATTTCTGACGCCTGACGAAATGCTTCTTCATATTCCTCTTCCATACCTTGTTTTACTTGAAGTATAACAGCTTCCAATATCATACATTCTCCCCCTTTCTCAAAGTATAACATTACATCTTTTTGTAGTAACCTTTTATTCAACTTTACTGCAATGTTAGCTTAATAAGGAAAAGAGGGTTGCCGACCAACTTTTGATAGATCACATAATTCCAAGTCTGTTCAACATACCATACTGTAACAGTAACTATCTTTTCTTAATCGCAACAATTCTAATTCGTTTATAATCAGCTTCCCATATACCATCTTTATATAAATCTGCTTGTATCTTATTTGTTATTTTGCCGTAAATAACCTTTTTTTCTACTTTAGAGAACTCAGGGAAAAGGCAAGTAGACCACAGGAACCTCCCCAGTAGTCTCTCTCAGAACCGGACGTGAACCTCTCAGCTCATCCGGCTCCCATTATTCAGCCGTAGGTTTGATACCTATATCCCAATGTTTAAAGAGTTTGGGATTTTGTTCCGAAATTCTACCTAGAAAATGTTCTGCCTTTTTCTTGTGACGGGTAAGTCTTT
>NZ_JBHLVO010000028.1:33306-61881 GCF_042433335.1 Metabacillus herbersteinensis | reverse complement strand
GCATCATTCATCACCTCAAGATTTTTATTACTTCTATTTTAATACAAAAAAGACTGTAGGCAAACTCGATAAAATCGAGTTTGTCTACAGTCTGAAGAGACCCTTGTAGGGTCTCTTTTATTATTCTTAAATAAAACTATTTCGTTGTTAAACTACATTATTCAAATCCCTTTTTCATACAGATAGGTAAGAGTTTGAAGTTATCGCTCCCTGTTCACACCGTACGTGCGGCTTTCACCGCATACGGCGTTTCAACTAATTCAATTCTATGTACTATATTAGTGACTTAACCAAGTTGTGTCCATATTTCTATACTACATTCAAGTCTTATTCCATTATCTGGCCCAATACACAAAGAAAGAGCGCAATTCTTTTTAAAGAAACGCGCCCTATAATTGAATAACTAAAATCTGAAATCGCTCATAAAATCACTTCTTTCTAATTGAACTAACGCACCCGTTAGCATTCCTGTAGAGAGTTAATTATTGACTTTGATAAAAAAAGAGCCCCTCAGTATGATGAGAGTACACACAAACACAACACTCATCTTAAGGAAGAAGCTCTACTATGAAGTATAAAATGCAACAAAAACAAAATCAACTCATTGAACGAATTACAGATCGACATCTCGTGGTTGGTGTGGATATTGCCCAACAGTTTCATGTTGCTCGTGCAGTTAATTATCGAGGAATCGTGGTTGGTGATCCTCTTACTTTTGAAAATAACGAAGAAGGATTTAATAGATTTCTGGAATGGATTAATAAATTAAAAGGTAAAAACAACTTAGACGCAGTTATTGTGGGAATGGAACCTACAGGACATTACTGGATTAATCTTTCGAAATGGCTATCCAATCAAAACATTGATGTTGTAACAGTCAATCCTCACCTTGTAAAAAGAAATAAAGAAAATTGGGATAATACTCAGTCCAAAAGCGATAAAAAAGACGCTCTTGTGATTGCTGATATGGTGAAGAATGGATACTATTCCAATGTTCATTCAACTCCAGAGTCTTTCGAGAAACTTCGTGTTCTCATGTCCAATCGTGACGTAATCGTTAAACGTCTCGTTAGTTCTATTAATCAATTAAACCGTTGGGTAGATGTAGTTTGGCCCTTTTCAACAATCTGTCCACCATACATTACCACCATACATTACCGCCATACAATCTGTTCTCTTTAATAAATGCTTTAAATCATGAGAAATAAGGAGCACCGCACAATTCAGTTCTTTTTGAAGATCTGCAAGCAGATCTAATATTTTCTCACCTGTAAGCACATCAAGAGCGGTTGTTGGCTCATCTGCAATAATCAGAGAAG
Organism: Metabacillus herbersteinensis; assembly: GCF_042433335.1. Lineage (NCBI taxonomy): Bacteria > Bacillati > Bacillota > Bacilli > Caryophanales > Bacillaceae > Metabacillus > Metabacillus herbersteinensis. The sequence goes on along the minus strand of NZ_JBHLVO010000028.1, from coordinate 60,562 downwards.
GATTAAACATAAGAGCACCTGCAAGAGATGCTCTTTGAAGCTGCCCACCGCTAAGCTGATGAGGATAGCTACCGAAGATCCGTTCAGATGGTAGTTTCACACGTTCAAGCCAGAAGAGTACTTTCTTCTTTGCATCTTGTTTTCTTATCTTGTCATGGCTTCGAAGCGCTTCGATCAGCTGGATTCCGATCTTAATAAATGGAGTGAAGCTTCCTTGATAATTTTGAAAAAGATAGGCTATCTCCTTTCCGCGCAGCCGTCTAAAATCTTTTTCAGAAAGACTTGTGAGCTCCCTACCTTGAAAGTCTATTTGACCTTCTGATATTTTCAGAGAATTAGGAAGCAACCCTAATTTGGTTGAAGCTGTTAAGCTTTTCCCGCTTCCGCTTTCTCCCGCTAATCCAAGCATTTCACCTGGTCTTATTGTGAAGTTTAGCCTTTTTACTAGAATTCTATCTTCTTCCCCATTAGATCCACACAATGAAATGGAGAGATTTTTCACTTCCAGCACAGGGCAGGATTGTAATAAGAGCGATTCCTTTAATCCGTTTTTTATTGTACGATGCTGATTGAGATCAATGGTTGTCGGCATTTTGCATCTCCTTTTACTCGCTATACATTTTTCACATCTAGCTTATCTCTCAAGCCCTCTCCAATTAAATTACACGATAAAACAACTATAAAAATGGCCATTCCCGGGTAAATCATTAATTCAGGAAAGGTTTGAAAGTAGGGCCTTCCATCGTTCAACATCGCTCCCCATTCCGGAGCAGGGGGCTGAGCGCCAAGCCCAAGGTAAGACAGTGAAGATATGATTAAAATGACTTTTCCAACATCAAGCGCTGCAATCACAAGTACAGGGGAAATGATATGCGGAAGCATGTGCCTTATCATTATTTTCCAAGTTGGACATCCCCCTACCTTTGCTGCCAATACATATTCTTTCTCACGTTCTGATAAGACGATTCCTCTTACCACCCTGGTGTAGCTAATCCATTTTACGACTACGACAGAGATCATCAAATTTGTTAAACTTGGTCCTAAGAAACCGGCAATCGCAATTGCTAATATAAACTCTGGTAGTGCGACGAATCCATCTGCGATTCGCATGACAACTGTATCAAATCTTCCTCCAATGTACCCTGACAGCAATCCAATGGGTATGCCAATCAGAATGACCGATGCGATAACCAGTGCTGTAATTCCAAGTGTTGCTTTAGAGCCAACGACAAGTCTTGAAAATATACATCTTCCCATGTGGTCTGTACCAAAAGGATAGGTTAAGCTTGGGGAAGCAAGTCGCTCTGCCATATTTGCCGAAAAAGGATCATTCGGCACAATAAATGGTCCAATAATCGTAACAATGACTATCATCATAAGGGTAAAGAGACCCAGCAGGGTCATTGGCATAAAGTTCATTATTTTCAGGTGAGGAAAATATGCTCTTTTTTGTATCGCATGAGAGATCTTCAAGCGACTCTCCCCTTTCCTTGCTTAATACGCGGATCAATTAAGTAATACGATAGATCCACAAATAAATTCACAACAACTACAAATACACCCGTTAATAGGATATATCCTTGTATGACTGGATAATCACGGCTGAAAATCGCATCAACCGCCATGCTCCCAAGTCCTGGCCAAGAGAATAAAATTTCAATTACTACAGCCCCCCCGAGCAAGCTTCCCATACTTAGCCCAAAAACCGTTACAACAGGGAGCAATGCAGCTCTAAAAGCATGGAACCAAAGAATTCTCCACTCTTTCACTCCTCTTGCTCTCCCCGCCTGAATGTAATCCTCAGATAAGCTTTCGAGAAGTCCTGCTCTTATAAGCCTTGCATATACAGCCGCCAAAGAAAATCCCAAGGCAAAGGAAGGCAGAATCATTTGAGACAAAGATCCAATTCCAGTTGATGGAAGAATTTGAAGTTTAAAAGCAAAAAAGTATATGAGCATCAGTCCCAGCCAAAAGCTTGGAATTGATGCTCCTACTAACGCTAAAGTTCTGCTGATTTGATCTGGACATTTTCCAGGGTAGCGGGCGGAAATGATGCCAAGAGGAACAGATATGCACACCATCACAATTAAAGCCCCTCCTGTAAGCTGCAATGTAATAGGCAAACGTTCCATCATCTCACTCCAAACAGGCTTTCCGCTCATGTAGGATTTGCCGAGATCCAGCTGTATCAGACCTAACATCCAATGGCCATATTGAATATAGAGAGGCTGATCAAAGCCAAGCTCACTATGAAGCTTAGCCTTATCGGCTTCCGTTACCATCATTTCATCTGCATTCAATATCGTCATAACCGGGTCACCTGGAGCAAGCTTCATCAGGCCAAAAGTAAATACCGACAAGAAGAGAAGTACAATGAATAACTGTAAAAGCCTCTTTTGCATAAGCAATAACATTTTAATTCACATCCATCGTATGCGTTAAAATATAATACTCCTCAGCAGTAGGTTTCCAGTCTTTAATTCGCTCATTTATACCAATAATAATATTTGGATAAACAGCATAGCTATGTGCAACTTCCTTATTAATAACATTCGCTGCATCCTTCGTTAATTGAGTTCTTTTATCTGTATCGCTTGTTCCATTTAACTCTTCTATTACTTTATTTAATTCTGGGTTATTTATTTTACCAACATTTAGTGCTCCAGTTTCTGTGAAAGCAGTATTAAGGAAGTAGCTTCCATCTCCGCGAGGTGACGTGTTATTGCTGTATGTTCCCAAGTCCCAACCTGTGTTTTCTGCAAGATGGGTATCAGCATTTTCAACTATTTTTATCGTAATTTCCACTCCTGCTTTTGCTGCATCTGATTGAAAGAGCTGAGCAATTAATGGCAATTCTGGACGTGCTTTATATGTGATAAATTCAAGTGTAAGTGGTTCTCCGTCCTTTTCCATTTTACCTTCTGCGTTTTCTTTGTATCCAGCCTCGACAAGGAGTTCTTTTGCTTTTTCAACATCCAATTCCGCTACTTCATCTTCAATTCCAAAGGGAAGAGAGCTGTTGAATGGTCCGTTTGCGGGTACAGCATGACCAAGCATGATATCATCTGCAACGCTTTTTCGATCGATTAGTAGATTAAGAGCCTGTCTGACTTTCAAATCTGAGACATTTGGACTTTGTTGATTAAATAACACAAAGTGCGATCTAAGACCTGGTACAGAATCAACCTTAAGTTCCTTATCCTTCTCAATTGCTTCTATGCCTTCAGCAGGAAGATTATAGACTACATCTGCTTCTTTAGACTGAAATGCAAGTGCTCGAACATTTGCATCTTCATTAAATTTAATTGTTGCCTCTTTGATTTTAGGCTCTCCTGCCCAGTAGCTGTCATTTTTAACAACTTGAACTTCCTGATTTGAAGTAAATTTCTTCACCTTAAACGGTCCTGTCCCAACTGGCGTATTTCGAAATGCTTCTTCCCCCATTTCCTTTTCAGCTGCAATATTTACAATCGATACATATGGGTTCACTAGTTCAGATGGAAGAGCAGGGTACGGCTCAGTTGTCTTAATCGTTAGCTTCTGACCATCTGCCTCCATGGTTTGAATTTTCAATGATCCTCCAAGAGATTCATTTACAGCGATACTTCTTTCAATTGAAGCTTTAACTCCAGCAGCATCAAGCTTTACTCCATCTTGGAATGTCACGTTTTCACGAATTGTAAACTCCCACGTTAAGTTGTCATTTGTTTCCCATTTTTCTGCAAGCCAGCCCTCAATATTTGAGTTTTCATCCAACTTCAGCAGTGTTTCTGTTATTCCTGCACGGATAGGGGTAAATCCTGTATGAGGATCTAAATTAGCAGACTTAAAACTAAAAATCATGGTTACCTTCTTATCTTTATCCTCTATTTTTTCAGCATCTGAATGATTAGCATCTGATTTACTGCTTTCAGCAGAACAGCCTGCTAATGTTAGAAAAAATAAACCTAGTAATATCGTAAAAAGAGTTTTTTTATTAAAGCTTTTTCTTATCATTTTTTTACCGTCCTTTAGTTGCACTATTTAAATCGTTATATTTACGATTTAAAATAGAGAATTTTACTAGTTTCATACAAATTGGTCAATTAAAGTCTGAGACTACGTTTTTTTAATTACACGGAGGTGCCTGATACTGTCATAGGAGGTATAGTAATCATTATTTCATGTATCCTTACTATCAGTTTAATAATAATCCTCTCTCCTATAAATAGTAATTGTTACGATTTATAATTTATCATTCTTCCTCACTTTCGTCAATTCAATAATTTCATAAAAAATGAAATATAAAATATTCCGCATCACCACGGACACCCTTGCCTTCGACTAATGGTTCGCATATCCTAACGTACTTACGTCGCACTGGTTTCGCTCGGAATGTCTTTCCTTTTAACTTCGTTTGAAGAGCTTCTAGATGGCTCTCCAATTCCTTTTCGTACTCTTTGATGGTCACCTTATCGACTCCTGGAGCACCTTTGTTTTTCCGCACTTGTTTAAAGGCAGATTGGATATTCCATTTTGTACACCTTGTCGTATAAGCTATACCAGACTTTTCTTTTCATCTACTAACACCTCTTGTGTAACTTCGTACGCATCATTCTTGTTTCTGCTTCTCCATTTTATGTTTACTAGTAGAGTCAATAGCTACAACGGCAGTTCTCACTACGTTCAACTGGTGATGGGCGGCTTACCCTTCTGTTCGGTCCTAGCGCCCGTGTTTTCACTCACTAGCTTCTGCCCCACTTCCACAGACATTTCATGTGGTACTTTTCTGTTATCTTCATGCGTCCCACCCTTCGCAAGTCCTATCCTTTTTGAGAATAAGACCCAAGTATCACATTGGACACTCTCACTTATGTGCCGTCCTCGCCTTTATTGCTAGAGGGTATTAGGCATAAGCTTCTTTACTACTATGGTGTTCTCTGACTTCTCCCCTCGCATCTTGAAATCTTGGATTACCTCCTTGAACTTCAATACCTGTCTGGTCGGACAAAGGGAGATCTCTATGGGTCACATCGCTCACTTTCCCTCTACTCCAGCCCTCCTAACACTTCGAGCTACGTCAGTTATTTGGACTTCCTGATTTCTTGCTCAGTCATCCTGCTCTCGTGCCAACATGGGTTTTACGGCTCTGGTCAGAGGTTTGCCTTCAGACCCTCCGCACGATTTCTCACGATCATCGCACTGTCTGTCAGCTATACTTCCCGACTGATCGGCGGGCATATTCGGGATTTTCACCCTATAGCGAAGCGTGCTGCCACACGCACAAGAACTCGTTTTGATTAAAAGGAAATCAAAATGAGCTCAAATCAAAAGTCATATATACAGCTTGCGAAAGACGTCTCAATATTTACCCTACAAATATTTTTCGTCGATCATAGGCAAAAATAATCATTGTTGCACCTAAGATAGCACAAATCATATACATAAATGAGTATGAGAAAATATCAGCCATTGGCCCCATTATAACACTGCCTAGCGAAACCCCTAAATCAGCCATAGCAATAAATAAACCTAGTAACACATTGCGGTTAACCTGTGGCAAGACAAAGCTTAGATACGATGTTAACGTTGGATAAATGAGTGCCTGAGCGATTCCCATTAAAATTGCACCAGCATAGAAAAAAACAGCTCCACCCGTTGTAGCAAAGCTTACACATAGCGCAGCTATTGCTAAAAGAAGCATAGTCCCCATGATAAAAGATGAATGCCATTTGCCATCTGAAGGGACTTTTTTTCTTAAAGTAAAACGAGCAAAGACAACCGTACCTGCCTGAAGCATGAGATAAATACCAGCATTACCACTTGTCAATTGCATAGCGTACAGTGGTATAAATGTTGTAATAGCCCCAAATACAACGGAAGAAACTAACATCAATACGCTGCATTTAAATAAAAACGGATTTTTTACTAACTGACCCAATGACATAAACATACTTACTCTCTGCTCATTATTATCTTTAAAAGGCTGAACCGTTCCGTTTTCCATTTTGGCACCATAGCCAAACACCCCTGTAAATAGGGCAATTGCTATCATCACTACCGTAAAGTAATCCATTTCCCCTTGCCAAATACCTAACGCCAGTAAGGGGCCAATAATACCTGGTATATATGAAAATAAAGAATAAAGTGAGATGCCCTGAGACCGATCCTTCTCTGGCAGTGCATCAATAATCCCTATCTGTAATGCCATTGAAAAAAAAGCCGTAGACACTCCTTGTAACATACGGGCAACTAGATAGCCCCCTAATCCAGTGAACGTATATAGAATTAAAGCAAATCCATTAATAATAAGAATAATGCGTAACACTTTTATCGGTCCATGTTTTTCAATAATATGACCTGCCCATGGTCGAAAAAACATGGTTGTGAACAAATATGCCCCCATGATTAAGCCAATTGTTGTATTGCTGGCTCCTAATGCTTCTCCTTGTAATGGGATAAGAACATTTAGTATAGAATTGGCACTAAAATAAAGAAGAACCAACAGATACAAACGTAGAAAGGGCCATGACATCGCTCCACTCACAATTTATTCTCCTCCTAAAATCGTCTCAGAATTTCTATGACTCTATGTATTTAAAATTTAATCTACTCTCTTTTTGAAGTCATTTCACAAACACACAAAATCTGCATTACTTCTCTATTCACTCTGTCATAAAGACTGAGAATATATACCCTCAAATATATTCCGGCTTGTCTTCCTTCACCGTAAATAATATTAAAACGTTATTAACGCCTGCAATAATTTTTTTGCATACTCTGACTGAACGTCTTTTAATTTTTCGATTTCAACCATTTCTTCAATTTGACCATCTCTGAAAATAATGACTCTGTTGCAAATATAGGCAGCAGCCTGTATGTCATGAGTTATAAAAACATATCCCATATTGTAGATTCTTTTTAATTCTTTTAATAATTCAAGCACTTGTGTTTGAACAGATACATCTAAAGAACTGATTGCTTCATCTAATAAAATAAATTTCGGTTCTGTTGAAATAGCTCTTGCAATACACACCCTCTGAACCTCTCCTCCTGATAACTCATGAGGATATTTTTTTTATAGGACGGATTTAATCCAACTTGATTTAATAGATTATTAATCTTGTTTTGATTTTCTTTATTGACCTTATTCTGAATTTTTAATGGCTCCAGAATTGCTTCTTCAACAGTAAAGAATGGATTAATGGAAGATTTATAGTCTTGAAAAACAGCGCCGATGTTACCTAATCTCACTCTTCTATCTTCTAAATTTTTCCCATCAAATAAAATGGTTCCACGATCAGGCTTTTCAATTCCTAGTATCAAACGCCCTAATGTTGATTTTCCACTTCCACTTTCTCCTATAATGCCGAGACATTCTCCGTCCTTACATTCAAAACTAACATTCTTTAAAACGTTCTGTCTTTCTGCAGAAAACAATCCACCTGTTTTATATGATTTCTCAACACTATCAACTTTCAGCAACTATAGCTCCTCCCCCCATTATTTTCTTAAAATTATTACTCAGCGCTAGTCTTGTGGATACTAAATATTTAGTATATTCATGTTGCGGTTCTGAAAAAATTACTTGAGTACTCCCTCTTTCGATAATTTCTCCATCCTTCATTACTAAAACTTCATCCGCAATTTTTCTTACAACACCTAAGTCGTGTGAAATAAAGATCATCGAACAACCCATTCTTTCCCGCAACTTAATAAATTGTTCAACGACCTCAAATTGCGAAATGGTATCAAGCGCTGTTGTCGGTTCATCAGCGATAATAATATCTGGCTCCAAAACGATTGCCAGCGCAATCATAATTCGCTGCAACATTCCACCTGATAGCTGGTGTGGATATTTGTTCATAATCTCTATCGGATTTTTTAGCATGACACTTTCCATGGCATTTTTCATATTCTCTTCCGTTCTGTTTTTATTCCAGTTGAAATGCTCAGCAAGTGTTTCTTTTAAATGAACACCAATCACACAAGAAGGGTCAAATGCACTCATCCCATTTTGTAAAATCATGCAAAGGTTTCTTCCTCTTTTCTTTCTCATCTCTTTTTCAGAAAGATTGTTTACGTTTTCTCCTTTAAATAAAATGTCCCCTGATTGGCGAAGAGAGGCCTTATTTAATCTCATTATTGACCTACATGTCACAGACTTACCACTTCCACTTTCCCCCACAATTGCCAGGCAGCTTCCTTTCTTTAAATTGAATGAACTATTAGTAATAATCACTTCACCCGTGCTAACATCCCATATCTTTAAATTTTTAACTTCTAATATATTCATAATTTATTTTGCCACCTCTTTTTCTTGAAGTTTAATTCTAGAGAGAGCCAAATTATCTTTATGCGTATTTTTAGAGTTGACTAATTTAGGGTCTAAAGCAACTTGAAGTGCATCAGATAAAAAATTAAATGCCGATACGACAATAATGATGGCTAAACCGGGTGCTAACATTAACTCAGGTCTTGTAAACATAACTTCCCTCGCCTCATTTAACATCATTCCCCATTCAGCATTAGGAGCCTGAATTCCTAAACCAAGAAATGAAAACCCTGAAATTTGCAAAATCATCGAACCAATAGAGCTGCTTGAAATGACGGCAATATCAGAAAATGTAACAGGTACAATGTGATTATAAATAATTTTTATATTACTGATTCCAGAGGCTTTGGAGAATTTCACATAATCTAACTCAGCATATTGCATAACAGACGTTCTAATTAACCGAGCAAACCATGCCCATTTAATCAAAATAAATGCAATCAATATATTTTCAAGACCCACTCCTAAAATGCCAATAATCGCTAATGCCATAACGTATCCTGGAAATGAAAGCATAACGTCGCAAATTCTCATAATAGAGGCGTCTACTTTTCCTCTAAAGTAGCCCGCTAGAAAGCCTAACGCAGCTCCAATTAAAACAGATATTAATAATGCAACTAAAACCCACAAAACGCTAGGACGAATCCCATAAATTAATCTAGACAAGACACATCTCCCTAGATGATCGTTACCTAACAGGTACCCCCACGATGAGGAGGCATATCGCAAGCTCATATTCACTTCATTAAAGTCATGTGGGGCAAAGATAGGGGCAAAAATACCAACAGTAATCGTAAAAACAATGACTAATAGAGATAGGATACCTATCTTATCTTTACTTAAATTTTTTAATATTCTCATTTAGAAGTCATTCCTTAATTTAGGATTCAACGCAGCATTTATAATGTCAGAAATCGCATTAAACATAACAAATGCTACTGCTAATATAAGAACATAAGCTTGGATAATTGGGAAATCTCTGCTTAATATCGCTCTTACACTCAGACTTCCTAACCCTGGCCAAGCAAAAACATTTTCTATAACCACTGTACTACCCAATATAATGGGGATTGCCATACAAAATATCGAAATGGCAACTTGCAATGAATTTCTTAATATATGCATGGTGATCTTCCTTTCTGGTAAACCACATGCCCTTCCATACAGTACATAGTCTTCATTTAAATTGCTTAACATCGAATTTCTAACGATCCTAAAATAAATACCTGCATAACTTATCGCTATGACAATAACCGGAAGTATATAATTTTTATACGAATCCATTCCACTTGTTGGTAATAAATCTAATTTAACAGAAAAATACCAAATCATAAGAGCAGCCAGCCAGTATGAAGGCATGGCCGTTAGAAAAAATGAAAATCCCCTTACCGACTTATCCATTATTTTCCCTTCATTCATCGCACAAATAATACCTAATAGTATTGACATCATGATAATCACAGCAGATGAAACTAACGTTAGCTTGAACGTATTTAAAAAAGCTGGACCAATTAACGACCAAACCGATTTTCCTGTCACGTAGGAGTTCCCAAAGTCAAACTGTAAGCAGGCAATAACCCAATCAAAGTATCGTATGATAAATGGTTTATCCATCCCCAACTCTTCTTTCGTTTGAACAATTAATTCATCTGTTATTGTTGGAACACCTTGCGCTTGTAATACCACTTCAGCTGGATCTAAGGGAGAAAGACTAATTAAAACAAACGTTAAAAATGAAATAACCAAAAGTAAAGGGATGGAAACTAATAGCCTTTTAAGTATATAACTTCCCATATAAATCTCCTTTCAACAGAAATTACCCTTAATATACAAAGTTACAATTGCACTAGTCTAGTAAACGACTGGAACTTTCTCAAAAATAAAAAGGGGAAAATCCCCTTTTTATTTATATTTCTATTCAAAGTTCATCAGCTCAAATGGCAACTCAAATTGTGTTTGCTTAAAGGAAATGCCTTTTAAATTTTTTGGAGCAACGACAGTTACGCTGCCATTTGAAATTGGAATGAAGACTGCTTCATCATGAACAATTGTCAAAATATCAGCATATAACGATTTTCGTGTTTCCTCATCCGTGGACACCATAACTTCATCAATCTTCTTGTAGAGTTCATCTGATTGCGCAATGCCACTTGTAGTATGCAAATAAGAAGCCTCAGAAACAAAAGCAGATATTGTACTTTGTGGATCATACGCTAGTCCCCATGTTTGATTAAATAAGAGATCATAGTCACCTGTTGACCTTCTATTGGCAATGGAAGTCGACTCTTCACCAATAATATCTAGCTGAATACCAATCTCTTTTAAGGAATGTTGAATAAATTCAGCCTGTGTTTTTTGAGAGGAAGAATTGCTATCATAGTAGAGTTCCATTGCTAAATTGTTGCCGTTTTTTGTTCTAACTTTTGCACCATCCTCTATTTTCCATCCGGCTTCTTCTAAGATATCTTTCGCTTTTACTAAATCGTATTCTCGTTTCTTCAAATCGACATCTGCATAATTGACGTTAGATGAAAACAATGTTTTGGCTACTATTTCTGTGTTATTAAAAATATCCTTACTAATTGTTTCCCTATCGATAGAGTACCAAATAGCTTCACGAACAGCTGTCTCATTTATTGGATTATCAGATCTACTACTGTTAGCTACAATCATTTTCGTATTCATTGGTTCACTTCTAACAAGTTGATAATCACCTGAATCAACTAATTGATTCATTGATTCGACATCAAGGCTATCTGCACCTCGATCATCTGTGAAAACAAAGTTTATTTCTCCTTTTTGTAATGCTAGAAATGTCGTTCCCCCTGCCGGAAGAACTTTAGAAGTTATTTTCTTTATTTCAGGTGATCCACCCCTGTAGTTTTCATTCGCTTCAAAAGTAGCATACTCATCTGTTTTATGTTCAGTGAGAATGTATGGTCCTGTTCCGTTGTACCCATTTACACCTTCTTTAGTTTCTCCGTTAATAAAGTTTTTAGGTGATATGAATACATAAGGTCTAGTCATAGACAATTCAACCAAAGCTGGATAATATGCTTCTGACAGAACAAATTCAACGGTGTACTCATCTACTACATTACAACTCTCTATTTTGGTTGATAGCTTAATCCAAGAGTGCTTTTCTGCATTATTTTGTACAGCATCAATGTTTTGCTTCACTGCTTCTGCGTTAAATGGCTCCCCATCATGGAATTTCACATCTTCTCTTAGATGAAATGTATATACTTTTCCACCTTCTGAAATCTCCCATGATTCAGCAAGTAACGGCTTGATCCCATCTTCCGTATTTTCAACTAATGATTCGTAAACCATCCCTTGAGCTGGCATTGAACCTGCATACAAATGAGGATTCATATCATTAATATCTTTGGCTGTTGCATAAACTAATTCGTTTGCTTTATTCGTTGAGTCAGTATCTTCCTCCTTCCCAGTGCTCGACTCTTCTGAAGTTGCAGAGCAGGCGACTAGAATAGATAAGACAAATAAAACTAGAGCTACTAACTTATTTTTTTTACCTAACAATGTTTTCCTCTCCTTTTTATAAATCGTAATGATTACTATTTATATAGTATATGACTCTATTACTTAAGACAAGTACTTCCAACAGCTTTACTTTCTATTTTTTCCTTTTTCCTCCTCTATTCCACACTTTCTAAAGTGTTACCTATGTCAACTGGACTACTTCTAATTTTTATATTTTCTTCTAGCCTATGAATAACACGGTCTCGTTAAAAAAACCTAAAAATGAGTGTTACTAGACAAGCCAATGTTACTGAAGTGATGATTTGCTTCCCTACAAATTGAGAGGTAAGTTTTCCTCCAAACTCCTTCCACATTGTCAAAATTGTGACAGCACAAGCGGTTAAAGTTGATGCTAAGAAAATGAGCAATAGGAGATTCAAATCCGTTAGTTGTGTAATGAAGTCAGCTCCGTTTTCATTAAAAATCAATATTCCATCTTTGCGAATAAAAGAAAATGCTAATCCAGCCCCTGCTTCATAAGGCAAGCCTAATAAAGTTAGTAACGGTACAAAGAGTAACTGTAGAAAATCGATTAGTTTCAATTCATAAAGGATCGTCGATACGATGCAAATAAGTAGAAAAATAGGCATCGCTTGTGTTAAAAACTGTTTGATATCACGTGCATATCGAATAAATGTCCCTTTTACAGTTGGCATTTGCAGGAAAGTTTTTCGAACTGGAAGTATATTTGTTTGTCTAGCAGCTTGTTTCTTATACCATAATCTAGTATGGAGGATCCCACCTACAATTAACATAAGCAGATATGGAAAAAACAGCCATGGCTTGCCTGCAGAATTAAAGATTGATAGAGTTGCTCCAATTTGATAACTGCATGCAGAACCAAAGGTAATCAGTGATACGCATTGCTTACGAGTGCAGAGCTGGCAATTCCTACTTTGATAGATGGCGACAACATTGCACCCAAATCCAGTTAATACAGGAAGTAAGTCTTGCCCAGATAAACCAATTTTCTTTAATAATGGATCGAGTGAATCGATAATTCGGTCTTTTAGACCTGTTTCATCTGCTATAGATGTAGACAGTCCAATAAAAACGACCACAGGAAAAGCCCAGATAAACGAATAGATTCCTAGTGTAAGGAGTCCATAGTTTCCGATTAAAACCGATTCAATAAACGACGGTGTACCACTCGTTAACGAAATCAGCATATTTATAATGAGATTGTCAAACAATGGTTGAATCTGTTCTGATAGAAGATACGCAGCTAACACAGGAAGTAAAAACATTAATAATAAACTTAAAACGGATAGAAGTGGTCCTAAAATTGGGATATCAAAACATATTTTTGCAGGGTCGTTTTTATCAATCTTAAGATTTAGTAGTAATTTTGACTTTTCCTCATTAATAACATGCTCTCCTTCAAGTGTTTGTAGAAGGAGCACTCTTTCCTCTTCTTTTAAAACTCGTGTGTTCACGATAAATAGTGGAATCTTGTTTGCTAACATAAATCTCTTTAATTGCAGTTTACTTTCTACAAGCATCTTATCCGCATGGGTAACTGCAATAATTGCTGTTTTCTCCGTGTTTTCAATTAATGGTAGCAACTGCGATAGTTCTTCTTGAAAATGGGTTCCTCTGACTACGAGGATCATGCTTGTAGATTTCCTTATTTCCGAGATGGCCATATGGTCTGTAACAGAAGAATTAAAGGTTAGCCCAGGAGTATCAACAATGGTTCTTTGATTTATCTGATCAAATTTAATGCTGTAGGTTGTGCCTTTTACATTGGTCTCTTCACCTATACGATTTCCAATCAACTTTGTGAACAGTGTAGACTTTCCCGAAGATTCTAAACCGATTAAAACGACTCTTTCTTTAGGCAACTGTTCTGCTAACATTCACATTTTACCTCACAGCATGTAAGATCATCTAAAAACATATTGTTTTTCCGGTAATGTTCAAGCACACTTTCATTGTAGTCTGCACCCGCTCGATCAAGAATTTCTTTTGCGACCACTGCAAAGCGCTGACGAAACTTATAGATAAAGCAGAAAATGACCTCTTTATGGCGAACATTTGGACCGATTAAAAATAAATTATGTGACTCAGTCGATTCATCTTGCTCTGAAAGAAGAGGCACTCCTGTCTCATCCCATTCAAAAAATGACTGTATTTGCTTTGCACCAGGAATAAAGCCAGTTGCCAAAATCGGTTTTGTCTTCGTTTTGTGAGAACTTCCATCAGATAAATAGAGGACGTAATCTTCTGCTGCTTTTTCAATCTTAAGTACCTCTACTCCTCCCTTTAATTGAAGTCTGTTTGTTTCCATAGCACTCACTAACCGTTCCTTTGTGTATGGAGACAATGAGAGACTTGGATCTACCTCCTCTGACTCCCAAAGTGAACTTCTTGAAAATACAGTAGCCGATTTTTTGTTCATCACAAGATGATACCCTGCATCAATTCCGCTCTCATAACCACCAATGATTGTGAATTCATCACCATCTAATTCAGCCCATGACTCCACTTCACTGTTATGAATAGCTAATTCAGCACCCTCAAATGGCTTGGAGTTAGGAAACTGGTATTCTCCGGTTGCCCAAATAACATATTCTGCAGTAATACAGCCTTCGTCTGTGTGAAGACGATAATAACCATTCTTCTTTTCTACTCGTTTTACCTCAGTATCTTCTTCAACCTTAAGCTTAAAGTGCTGTGATAGCATCTGCAAAAATGTTCCGTACTCCTCACCAGTTAAATGCTCTTTTTCAAAAGAAAAGGCAGGTGAAGTTTCAGGGGCAATGCTATTTAAATCAAGTGAGCCAAATCCATGTCCGATAAATGAAGGAGTAATAAGTTTCATTTCTTTTGGCCACTGAAAAAATGTTGCACCGACTTCATACTTTTCCAAGATCACATAGTCTTTGAATCCTACCTTTTCTAGGAGAATACCAAGCCCAATTCCGGCTGGTCCTGCCCCTACGATTGCAATTTTTGTTTCCATATCAACGCCTCCTATTCATTCAAAAGAGAAAGCTGCCGATTCGTTTCGACAGCCTCATCTTTTTTACCAGCTTGCTTTCTTCACACCAGGTACTTGCCCCTTATGTGCTAGCTCACGAAACGCAATTCGTGACATTTTGAATTTTCTTAAGTACCCTCTAGGTCTTCCCGTTAATTCACAACGATTGTGTAAGCGAGTCGGAGCCGAGTCACGCGGCAGCCTACGAAGTGCCTGATAATCTCCTTTTTCCTTTAATTCTCTTCTTCGCTCTGCATATTGCTCAACCATCGCTTGACGTTTTAGCTCTTTAGCAACCTTGGATTTTTTTGCCATTTTAAAATTCTCCTATTTTTAATCAAAATTATTACGATTTACATTTTAGACTTTTTAAAGATTCCAAATAAAAGGGTCGTCTAGCATGCTCCAGTTACGATCGAACTCATTTTCAGTTAGTAAGCGTTCATCTACCTTAGCAGAAATTTCTTTGGTATCTAAGTCCTTCGGTTCTAAAAAATCCCGCTTCCTAGCTTATTTGTTCCTCAACGATAGTAATTTCAATAATGTCATTTACAATAACGGCAATTTTTAAATCTCACTTAATATGTAGAATATGATTTAATATTGTTGCCTCTCCAGAACCTAAATACCCACTCAAACTGTTACAGGAATCTTCCTCATTAGTGTACCCCTTTTCAAATAAAACGAAACCGTTACGATTTGTAGTTTTTATTTTACTACATTTTATTCAAAAAGAGAACCATAGATTAATGGCTCATGATTTCCTGCTGTACTCCTTGTACGATCTGCTAAGTTCACGTTCATCTATTTTATCGCTAATTCGCTCCATCGCTTTTTTATCATTTAATAAATTTTGTTTATTCATTTTCATTAAATCTTTAAAAGGTATTTTTTTTCGCAATTATTTCGTCTCCTTTCCCTCTATTTTATATGACGTAATCTCCTCAAGTCCTTAACTTCTACTTCTAGCTCGCTTAAAGCTAATTCATATAGCTGCCTTTCCGATTTCTTATATATTCCGTGATCAAGGAGTTGCTTAATCAGTGTTTTTTTTCGACCACCAACAATCTTTCGTAGTTGCTCTGACACACTTCATCACTCTCTAAGTGATAATGATAATCATTATTGTTTGTTGCGATTGTATTATATTTCTTTATATTGCAAATGTCAATGAAAAAATAAAAAAACATCCCAATTGTCGAGATGTCCTTGTCTTCATTTCATTTGCCTATATGAGCGCTTAGCTGCCTGTGTTTGTTAAATATAAGGGAATGTGCATTGCCGACCTTTTCTTCTAAATAATTTAGTGAATAATTCCCCGATGGATCAGCAAGGTCACCGACTGCCCGAGAAAGACTGTCGATAACAAGTCTTAGTGTGTCAGACTCTCTCAGCTCCTGGTTAAAATTCATTTCATCCATGATTTGATGAGCCATATGCTGTACCTTCCGTAAACGAATTGTCCGTTGTTGCATGAAACCATCCCCTCACCTTTACATGAATTTGATTAAACTATATGGTAAAAGTGAAGAGAATATGAGTTTTTTTCAGCTTTGGATTTAATAGTTTTGACTGTATTGTAAAATATAGAGAAAGTAATTTTATAAGGAGAGAACATTTTAGCAGATCTTCGAAGGTATTGTTAGAAAAGTCCCATTGTTTTTTTTATGGTATAAATATCTTTTTCGCTTTTCCACTGCTTGCTTGCTAAAAGATCGATGTGATCCTCAAGCTTATCTAGCTTTTGGTGCGTTTCTTTTTGCCCCTGTTCAAGCTTGTCTACTTTCTGTTCGAGTTTATCTACTTTCTTTACTAACAAATCAACAGTTTCCTTAACGTCAAGCATTACAGTTAAAAGCTTGTCAAAACCTTCATCAGACATTATTTATCATCCTCTCTTATTTTATCCTTTTTTTATTATACATTAATCGGGGGATTTTGCGTGACATTATATTCAACTTGTTTTGCACGTGACTTTTCGAAAAGACCATTGTCACCATGGAGATAATTGATTTATATCTGGATTATTTTGTGTATTCATTTAAAAGGCGGTACCACTTTCAAAGTGTGGTACCGCCTTTTGTGTTAAATTTTTGAACTAAGAACTCTTCCGCTTGGTCAATAATGAGGTTATTTGCAATAGGTCCTATTCCTTAAAATCATAAATCATAGTCCACTTCATACACTCTATTATTTTTTACAGCTGATAAATTACTCCAAATTGCATAGTCCTTCATTTCCTTTAGATTTTCTTCTTATTTCTACTAGAAGGAAGATGTGATCTGGATTAACTTCTGGCATCTTTTCAATTGAAAGTGGTGCAAATGGCTTTTCATCTGAGCTATCTGGGATATGTGGTGGAGCATTGAGACCTAAGTCACATAAAGAATATTGAATTTCTTTTTACCGTAATAGCGCATTTCCTTCTCAGTAATTCGAAGGAACATCACCGTTTCATCTCCAGGGTAAAAAATTTGCTTTTTCTGATCATCCATTTAATATTTTTCCTGAGTCAGCGAAACTTTCATACAAGTTCCTATTTAATTTTGGCAAGTACATCAGTAAAAAGAGCGACCTCCCTGAGCTAAACATAATAAACGCAAACCACAGTCCATGATTTCCGTATGTAGGAAGTGTGGCCCAAAGAATGATGGAGAATAAAAGAAGCGAATAGATCATCGAGTTTCTTATGGGAGAAGCAGATGTTGCACCCGTAAAAATACCGTAGAACACTAAACCAAAACAGGCTGTAATTGGATACAGCAGAAGCCAACTTCCATAATGAGAGGCCAGATCAGCTACAGGTTTTAGTTGAGTAAACATTCCAATGATAGTATCTTTTAAACAAAAATAAACAACTGTAATAAACACAGCAGAATAAATGGACCATTGATGAGTCAATGAGACAGTTATTGTATAGCTACCCCTTTCACCCGAACCAATTGCACGTCCGGTGAGGATGCTTGAGGCATTCGCAAATCCATCAAAAAAATATGCCATTAAAAAATGAATTTGAATCAGGATTGCATTTGCAGCAAGAACTTCTGTACCATAAACAGCACCCATTTTCGTAAACAGATTAAACATAATTAATAGGCATGCTGTTCTTATAAATAAATCACGATTGACATTAAATTGCTTCACTAAAGCGGGTCCATCAAAGATCATTTTAATAGAAGGGAAATGAGTAGACATTGAATGTACTCGTATAACAACTAAAATCCCTATGACTACTGATGAAATCTCCGCTAGTAAAGTTGCGGCAGCTACCCCTGATACTCCCCAAGAGAAGACAAACACAAATAGTAGATCAAGAACTATGTTCATTACATTCATTCCAACCTGTAAATAAAACGCCTCTTTAATCTTAGATAACCCCATCAGCCATCCAAGAATAACATAATTAATTAACGCAAAAGGAGCTCCCCATATTCGAATATCTATGTAGGTTAAACCATGTTCCTTTACTTGGTCTGTTGGGTTAATGAAATCTATGAAAAAAGTTGAAATAGGAAGTTTAAGTAGGATAAACAGACAGCCACACACTGCTGCAATGTATAGAGGTCTTACTAGCGAGAGAATAATAGCTTTTTCATCCCTAGCCCCATGAGCCTGTGCGGTGAAACCTGATGTACCAACCCTTAGAAATCCAAAAAGCCAATACATCGTACTAAATAGAATTGCTCCTACTGCTACACCGCCTATGTATTCAGGACCTGGAAGCTGACCTACTACCGCTGTATCCACTGCGCCGATAAGAGGTGTTGTGATCGTTGAAAAAATTAGTGGAAGAGCAAGCATAAGATAGTTTCGATGATTCATAGATACCTCAAATAAAAAATTGGTTTTTTGTTTAAAGAATAGTAAAATGTAACTTCAGCACTTTGTAATCCGACACTCTTTTAAATATAATCATTGCGTACCTATTATATCGTAATAATTACGTTTTGTATTCTAGCACTCTCTCTTTATTTCGTCAAATAGGTATCTATAACGATATAGAGGTAATTTTACGTGAACAATCTTTTATTACTATTATAAATTTCTCCAATAAAAACTAACATGAGTCTTCCACTCCCAACCCCAGTATGGAAATATACTGATTCAACGTATAATTAAACTTCAATTGGGCGGTGTGAGCGGAGGAAGTATTAAGAATCTTACAGAGCAAAAATTTATCTATTTTTTTTACTGAGTCACTTTTCTTTATCCATAACGTAGCTCCGCCCCTTTTCTACAGAAAAAAACAGCACTTCAATTAAGAAGTGCCTCATCTTTTCATCCAAAGACTTTTTCTAATTCCTTTTTATCCTGATCCAACCAAAAACGCATGTATCTCTTAGCACCTTCTAAATCATGCAACTTCGCTTGACCACATTGTTTTTCTGTAGCCGCAGGAATTTCAGTAATTTCAACAGCTTCTTTGAACGTATCTTCTAAAAGGTCAATGATTTCCGTTACTTCTGGATTGCCACTAACCACTAAATAATAACCTGTTTGGCAGCCCATTGGTGAAATATCAATTATATCAAAGTGATCGTATTTTTCTGCATATTTGCGGATGTTAAACGCAAGCAAATGTTCTAGTGTATGAATGGTGTCAGGCTTCATTGCTTGTTTGTTTGGCTGACAAAAACGAATGTCAAATTTGTTAACTTCTCCGTCACTACCAACTTTATGAACTCCACAGTGACGAACATAAGGTGCTTTCACTGCATTATGATCTAAATCAAAGCTTTCTACTGAAGGCATTGTATCACTCCTTAAAAGTATTCCTTCTATAATCTTATTATACAACTTATTCCAATTATTTTCATCAATTTTGTTTGCTTTTTAATTTCCAATTCTTAAACTTGGCTAAACTATAAATAAAGTATACTTTAGATATAGAAAGGTAGGTTGGGTACATGAAATTCCTATTCATTGGACTTATTCGTTTTTATCAAAAAGTAATTTCACCAATAAAACCACCAACATGTCGGTTTTATCCAACATGCTCACATTATGGACTTGAAGCCTACAAAAGATTCGGTGTAATCAAAGCTACCTGGCTCACAACGAAACGTATACTCAAATGTCATCCCTTCCATCCAGGCGGGTTTGATCCAGTTCCTGAAAAAAAATAAAAAAAGCGCGGGGCGCCTTGTTCAGCCTTAGGCATAGCATAAGACGATTATAAATAGAAGGCGTTCTTTGCCTTCAATTTATAATTGACTTATGACCTCGAGGCAGGCAGTTACAACCGCGACGTCCTGTCGCTGTAACTGCACTAGCACGTCCTGTGCGTCGGGGCTAGGCGCTGGAGCTGGATTCAGAAATGCATAATTGTCCAAAATCATATAAATTCTGGTGATATTACAAGAAAGAAAGCTTTAGTTTTGATAACCATCAATAACTACATCAAGTTTTCCCGTTTGTGGATCAATAATAAGCCCATGAACAGGTATGCCTTCCGGTAGAAGTGGATGATTTTTTATCGTATTCACACTGTCAAGAACACTATCCTCTACCTTATCAAACCCTTTAAGCCATTGATTAAGATCTAGCCCTGAATAATGAAGCATGTTAATGCGCTCCTCCGGAATTCCACGCTCCATAGCCTTAGCAAGGAGGCTTTCTGAGTCTAACTTACTCATCCCACAATCATGATGGCCAATCACACAAATTTCATCGGCATTTAATTCATAAACTGCCACGAGCAAACTTCTCATAATACTTCCAAATGGATGTGCCACGATTGCCCCTGCACTTTTAACATTCTTAATATCACCATTTCTGAAATTCATTGCCTGTGGGAGAAGTTCAACTAGTCTAGTATCCATACAAGACAAAACAACAAGTTTTTTATCTGGAAATTTATCTGTTTGGAATTTTTCATATTCTTTTTTCTCTACAAATTCCTGATTGTAAATTAAAATTTCATCTAGTAATCTCATTTTAATTTTCACCTCTTAGAAAATTTTTTATTTAACTAAATATATCATATCTCTTGCCATTCCCCTATACGTTCGCTATGATTAATTTTATAAATCGTAATCATTACTATTTTATATATTAATGGAGGAGAATACAATGAAAAAACGTGTACCTGTTACAGTGCTAAGTGGATTTTTAGGCGCAGGAAAGACTACCCTGCTTAATCATATCCTTGCAAATCGGGAAGGAAAGAAAATTGCTGTCATTGTAAATGATATGAGTGAAGTAAATATTGACGCGAGTTTAGTCAAACAAGGTGGATTTTTAAGAACAGAAGAAAAACTAGTCGAAATGCAAAATGGATGTATTTGCTGTACCCTCAGGGAAGATTTAATGATCGAGGTTGAACGTCTTGTTAAAGAAGGAAATATTGATTACATTGTCATTGAATCTTCTGGTATCAGCGAACCGGTCCCAGTCGCTCAAACTTTTTCTTACATTGATGAGGAAGTTGGCATTGATTTAACACAAGGTTGTCGTTTAGATACAATGGTCACAGTTGTTGATGGAAATCGATTCTGGGAAGATTTTGCATCAGGAGAAAGCTTGTTAGACCGCAAGCAAGGAACAGATGAACAAGACACACGAGAAGTTGTCGACCTGATAATTGATCAAATTGAATTTGCAAATGTCATTCTCTTAAACAAAGTGGATCTATTAACAACGGAAGATGCTACTGAGTTAATGAATGTTTTGAAAAAATTAAATCCAGAAGCAACAATAATTCAATCTAGCTTTGGAAACATTGAACTAGATAACATTATGAATACTGGAAAGTTTGATTTTGATAAGGCTAGTCAAGCAGCTGGTTGGATCAAGGAATTAAACGCGGAGCATACTCCTGAAACAGAAGAATACGGAATCTCTTCTATTGTTTACCGCCGCAAGAGACCGTTTCATCCTGAGCGATTGATGACTTGGCTCGAAAATTGGCCTGTTGATGTTGTTCGTGCAAAGGGATTCTTTTGGCTAGCATCTCGAAACAATATGGCTGGGTTGTTGTCACAAGCAGGAACATCTATTACAATTCAAGGGGCTGGAGAATGGGTTGCTGCTTATTCAGAACAAGACCGCATTCAAACTTTAAAAGAAGAACCTGAATTGTTAGATCGTTGGGACAATGAATATGGGGATCGACAAACTGAACTTGTGTTTATTGGAATTGATATGAATCAGCAAGAAATTGAAAAATTACTAGATCAATGCTTACTTACAAATGATGAGATGAGTATCAATTGGAATACTTTCAAGGACTCTCTTCCCGCATTTACCGTTTCCAATTAAAAAAAATTGGTTTAACTGGTTCTCAAAGCGTAACTGTTACGATATAATGACAAAGGTACTTAATTCGTAATCATAATGATTTAGAATAAATAATAATAAAGGAGATTAAGATGAAAAAAATATCATTACTTTTTGCTATCATTTTGGTTTTTTCTACTGTTTTAATAGGTTGTGCCAGCAATGAGAAAACAGAGGAAAACACTAATCAAACAACAACAGAAGAACCTAGTACAGAAAAGTTAAAAGTCTTTACAACCATTTTCCCAATTGAAGATTTCACAAAAAAAATTGGTGGAGATGTAGTAGAAGTTGAAAGTGTATATCCAGCTGGTGCAGATGCCCACACTTTTGAACCAACATCAAAAACAATGGTAGAAATTGCAGAAGCTGACGCATTTATCTATTCTGGTGTAGGATTAGAGGGCTTTACCGAAAAAGCAGAGGAAACATTAAAGGATGAGGATGTAACTTTTGTAGTAGCTGGTAAAGGTATTGAGTTATTGAGTGCAGATGGTCATGACAAAGGAGCTCATGATGAAGAAGCTCATGACGAAGGAGCTCACGACGAAGAAGCCCATGACGAAGAAGCCCACGACGAAGAAGCTCATGATGAAGAAGGACATGATGAAGAAGGACACGCCGAGCACGGTGATACAGACCCGCATATTTGGTTAGACCCAATTCTTTCTATTCAACTAGCTGAAAATATAAAAAATGCTCTTGTTGAGTTAAACCCTGATGAAAAGGAAACATTTGAAAAGAACTTCGAATCATTAAAGTCTGATTTAGAAAGTTTAGACCAACAATTTAAGGAAGTAACTGAGAGTGCAGACAAAAAGGAAATTCTTGTTTCCCATGCTGCATATGGCTACTGGGAAACTCGCTATGGTATTGAACTAATTAGCGTTTTAGGATTATCACCGACTCAAGAGCCGTCTCAAAAAGAATTACAAATCATTGTTGAAGAAGCAAAAGAGCATGACATCAAATACGTTATTTTTGAAAGTAATGTAAGCAGCAATATTTCTGACATTGTTCAAAATGAAATTGGTGCAGAATCATTAACTTTAAGAAACCTTGAATCAATTACCGAAGAAGATAAAACGAACAAAGAAGATTATTTCAGCCTCATGGAGAAAAACCTTGAGACGTTGAAAAAGGCTTTAACAAATTAAATTTCAACGTTATTTTTTAAAAGACCTAGTTGCAACTAGGTCTTTTTTCAACCAAAAAAAATAATAAGAGCATCTAATGGAACAAATGCTCTATCTAACTATTAAGAAAGCGTATTTTCTAAAAACGCTCGGTCATACAATTCTTTAATCGCTAGTTTATCTAGATCATATCCAATTAATATTAAGACTGTTTTGGGCTGGCTTTCTGATAAGGGAGTGGCTCTTAAATGGTTGGCAGCAAACTGTATCTCCAAAGATACCTCTGTAGTCCCTTCTCGAATCATTCCTTTTGCACGAATTAAATTTGGAATTCCTTTTAACCACTTTTCAAGCTTATCTTTTTTTATTGGAGGAACGTCTTCTATTTTCAGAGCAGAAATCGAATGGTGGTTGTGATGATGGTCATGTTTATGATTGTGATTGTGATCGTGTTCCTCGAAATGTTCTTTACCATCAAGATTGACAACAAATTGACGCTGTTCAACTAGCTTTTCAAGCGAGACTTTACCGTAAGAAGCCGTCACAATTTCAATAGTTGGTTTAACTATTTTTTTTAGCTTCTGACTTACTTTTTCAACCTCTTTTTGCGAGACTACATCTATTTTATTTAAAATGATAAAATCTGCTGATGTTATTTGATCTTTCAGTAATTCTCGAATTTCCCTTGTACTTGCAAAAACACTTTGATATTCGAGATAATGCCCTGCATCGACTATTCCGATCATCGATTTTAACTCTAAGGTTTCAATAAACTGTGGATGAAGCAAGCTATCTTTAATTTCTAGAGGATTTGCTACTCCAGTTCCTTCTATTAAAAGAACATCAACAGAGTTCTTTTCTGATTCTTCTATAAATGTATGTAACGTCTGTTTTAAATCTTCTTGAATGGTGCAACAAATACAGCCATTTAAAAGCTCATAAATTTTTTGATTTTGAAACAAATGGCTCTCAACGTTCTCATCACCTAATTCATTCAAAATAATGCCGACTTGCTGTCCTTTATTCTTAAACGATTCCACCATTTGAACGAGAACGGTTGTTTTCCCACTTCCTAAAAATCCACTAATTACGTAGACAGGTATCTTTTTCATTTAAACTAAGCCCCTCTCTGTATCCTTCATTTTACCAAAGATAATTCATGGAATTCCAAGTTATCAGGTTAAATAATATAATAAATAGTAATAATTACGATTTAACTTCTACTAACTATATTATCAAACACCCTCAAGTATGTAAATCAAAAATCTACAAGAATATTATTTAGAAAAAAGTGGAGAATAAGGTAAGAACATTACAAGGCTGGGAAAGAAAGGCGGATCTTGATGGATGACTTAGTGCTTGCGCGCTCATTATTCGGAACAACAATGGGATTTCACATCATTTTTGCCACTTTAGGTGTAGGAATTCCGTTAATGATTTTATGTGCAGAACTTCTTTTTCAAAAAACAAAAGACCCGGATTATGCAGTCATGGCAAAGCGTTGGACAAAGGGGCAGGCGGTGTTACTCGGTGTCGCCATACCCACTGGAACAATCGCAGGTGTACAGCTTTCTTTATTATGGCCTGGCTTTATGGAGGTCATTGGTAGAGTAATGGCACTCCCGTTTCAAATCGAAATTTATGCCTTTTTTATTGAGGCTTTATTTATGTCAATTTATGTTTATGCGGCTGATCGAATTTCTCCTAAAATGAGAATTGTCAGTGTGTCCCTCGTGCTTTTTGGTGCAACTGCTTCTGCTGTGTTGATTACGAACGTTCATGCTTTTGAAGGAACTCCTGCTGGATTTAGAATCTTAAATGGAGAAATTGTTGATGTTGATCCATGGGCTGCGTTTTTCAATCCCAGCTTTCTTGTTTCAGCGGGACATGTCACTGTTTCGGCCTATATGACTGGAGCCTTCGTCATTGCTTCAATAGCTGCTTATAAGATGATTAAAAACCGTAAAAAAGAACGCGTTTACCAGTTTCATCGCAAAGCCCTGATGATCAGCTTAGTAATCGGTGGAGTTTTCTCATTACTAACTGCCTTAAATGGTCATGAATCCGCACAAATGCTTCATGAATATCAACCAGAAAAACTTGCTGCTGCTGAGGGGCTATTCGAAACGCAGGACTTTGCCCCACTTGCAATAGGTGGATTCACAGATCGTGAAACACAAGAGATTAAGTACGGCATAGAAGTCCCTTGGGCCTTAAGTTTTTTAGCGGGGAACAGCTTTGATACAGAAGTTGTCGGTTTGAATGATTTTCCAGAAGAGTATTGGCCACCCTTATTTGTTCACACACTCTTTAATGCGATGGTTTTAATCGGAAGTTCGTTAATCTTTTTATCCATGGTTGGCTTTGCATGGCACAAAATCTTGAAAAAGCCTCATTTCCCTAAGCCTTTATTGTGGCTGTTTGTTTTATCTGGACCGCTTTCCGTACTTTCAATTGAATTTGGCTGGATTTTTGCATGCACAGGTCGACAGCCATGGGTAATTTACAGACTTTTAAAAACGGAGGATGTTGTAACAGGCTCAACACAGATTGGGTTACTTTTCATTTTGTTTTCTTTAATTTACGTCATTTTGGGAGTAGCAGTTGTGCTTGTTTTAAGGTATTACTTTAAGCGCCATCCTGTTGAAGATGAGTTAACACATTCTGTCGATAAAAAAGGTGAAATAAACGTTTAGAAAGGAGTTGCTAAAATGAATCTCGAGATGAGTGCTGATTCTTTGCTTGCAATAACGGTCCTTTGGGGCTTCGTGTTCATCTATGCAGTTATGGCAACGATGGATTTTGGCGCAGGATTTTGGTCGATGGTTTACATTAATCGTGAAAAAACGAATGCCACCAACATAGCTAACAGGTACTTGTCGCCGACCTGGGAAGTTACAAATGTATTCATCGTGGCCATTGTCGTGGCACTTGTTAGTTTTTTCCCTGGTGCTACATTTATACTTGGTACAGTTTTACTGTTGCCAGGTAGCTTTATCTTAATTCTTCTTGCGCTTAGAAGTGGTTTTTTAGTTTTTTCACATGTAGCAAAAGATTATGAAAAAGCACTTACATATGTTTCAGGGATCTCAGGTTTTATCATTCCGGCATTACTCATGCTTGTGTTGCCAATAACCCACGGTGGTTACATTGAGCAATTGAACGGTGTTCATCAACTTCAATTTGGTCAGTTGTTTACAAGTCCAAATAGCTATGCTTTTATGGGATTTGCGATCACGAGTACTTTGTTTTTGTCTTCATTATTGTTGGCAGATTACTCGAATGTTGCAGATGAGCTAGATGCCTATCGAATATATCGTCGTGATGCTTTAATTTTAGGGCCAATCTCTATTGTCATGGCATTTCTTATTATGTTTACACTCCGAACAGAAGCAAATTGGCTTTACACGAATATGCTAGAGTATTTACCTTTTCTAATTGGTTCTGTCCTTATGTTTTTATTAGCAGGCGCTTCCCTCTTCTTACCTTCAGGTCGACATAAAAATAGACGCGGCAGACCAAGATTAGCAGTTATTGCCGTAACTATTCAGTATTTACTTGCGAGTTATGCGTACGGAAGAGCACATTTACCTTACATGATCTATCCTGATGTGACGATTGAATCAGGCTTTACACATCCGAATACGTTTCGGGCATTAATTATTACCTATATTGTTGGATTTTCGATATTGTTTCCTGGCTTTCTTTTGTTTTGGAAGCTGTTTATGAAGGACAAGCGATATTTGAAGCAGAATGAATCGTGAGAAAGCAACCGAGCGTAGTTCGGTTGTTTTTTGTTTGCAAGACTTGATAATGCGATCTCAGTCTCGTGTATATCCGAATTCTCGTGCAATTATCTCGGTTCTCGTGCAATTATCTCAGTTCTCGTGCAATTATCCCGATTCTCGTGCAATTATCTCAGTTCTCGTGCAATTATCCCGATTCTCGTGCAATTATCTCAGTTCTCGTGCAATTATCCCGATTCTCGTGCAATTATCTCAC
>NZ_JBHLVO010000028.1:0-33210 GCF_042433335.1 Metabacillus herbersteinensis | reverse complement strand
TCAGTTCCGTGCAATTATCCCGATTCTCGTGCAATTATCCCGATTCTCGTGCAATTATCTCAGTTCTCGTGCAATTATTCGGGCCGTTGTGCAGGTTTCTCCAAATAATCATGCATTCTCTCATCGTTATCTATTCAAAGCTCAACTCCTATGTATGAACAATCATTTAAGTGGCAAACTAAGTTCTATTTCTCATTTTAAGGAGGGAATCTAATGGCACATCAAGTTAAGGTTTTATGTGAGGTTAATAATTGTCATTATTAGGGCAGTGGCAACAAGTGTCAAGCTGATGCTATTTATGTAGTGAGCCATGCAGGTGAGCAAGCTGAGAGAAGTGAAGAAACGGATTGTAAAACATTCAGGCCGTCCGATTTGTAAGTAATTGAAACGGGTAGATGGGGTCTACCCGTTTCTCCTTGTTATTATTGATAATGATATTCATTTTTATTCAAATATTTTTCATAAATTTTTCTAACTTCGACATACTACTATTATTAATTGAACTAGGAGGAGGTTAGTAATATGGAGATGGAAGGTTTCATTGACTCATTTCTAACAGAAGTTCAACATGCAAGTGCTGAAATGTTTCCTACATATGTAGATTCATTTACAAACCTGTGGGAGCATGAATTTGGCTCTTTACATGGACTCCCTCAGGATGTGAATGATCTAGTTGCCTCTCGTGCCATAGAATATGGGTTAATGGAATAATCTTTAAATTAGTGGGGGACTTGTAAGTTACATCCCCCCTCTAGCTTATTGACCTAATTGGTTCAATTGTTCCTTTATACTAGAGATCTGATCAATTGTTTGGAGGATATTAGAATCCTCTAAAATTTGTGGTTCAAGTTGTCCTTTTTCGATATTATCTAGATATAAGGTTATCCCTTCATCTAAAGATTGGTTGTATCCTACGATTTGTTCATGTATACCTTCTGCGATTGCAGGAGGCTCCTGCTCATTAAAAACTTGAATTTCTTCTTTCATTTCAGTTAACTTGTTTTCTAGCTCAATTCGTGAATCCTCGTTTGCAACAGCTTCTCCAGAAAGGCTACGTATTTCTTCTGCAAAAGTTGTCACGTTATCCACATAATCTTTTGTGTTGTTTGCATAGTCTAACGAATTATTCAATCCATCTAATAAAGAACATCCACTTAGTAAAAAAACAACCATTCCGAGTACAATACTTTTTTTAATTTTCACTACAATTATCGCTCCCACTTTTCATTTTTTTCTTAAATAAAAAGAGACCTTACCAAATTAAACTTTGGTAAAGGTCTCGCAAACAACGTGAGTTGCCAATAAAGCCGAGGATACCATCCTGTAATGACGACTTTACTGTAGTAGCTACTCCCCTTTAAGGAATGTACTTATTAACTTATTGTTTTAAGTATAACAACGTTCCTTAAAATTAGTCAACGATTTACCCTCTGAAAGAAATTATTATTCAACTACTTTTTCTCTAATAGAGATACTTCTTTGTGCCATTTTTTTCGCTAACAATCCATGTATTGGTGATAGTAAGAACGTTATAAAAAAGATAACCCCAGTTGCAGTGGCCATCGCGCCAGCAATTGAAACATTAAACCATGTAGCTATATAGTAACCACTTATAGCAGAAAGTACACCGATTCCTGCGCTGATAAACAGCATATGAAGTAGTTTATCGGTTAGTAAATAAGCGGTTGAAGCCGGTACAATTAACATCGCGACAACTAATATCGCACCAACACTATCAAAGGAAGCAACAGTTGTAATCGAGAGCATCCCCATTTGTAAATAATGTACAAATAAAACTGGAATACCAATTGCTACAGCCATTTGCGGATCGAATGAACTAATTTTAAACTCTTTATAACATAGGATGATAATCAGCAAATTGATAACAAATACAAAACCAAGCAGCCAAACTGCTTTAGGACCGAGGCTCATTCCATTCCACTCAATCGTATCCCACGGAATAAAGGTGATTTCCCCCATTAATGCATGATCTACATCAAGATGAATATTCCCACCATAAAGGGAAAGAAGAATGACACCTATTGCAAAAAGTGACGTAAAAACGACCCCAATTGCGGCATCACTTTGCACACCTTTTCCACTCAAAAGCTGAACAAGAAATGCGGTAAGCAACCCAACGATAACTGCACCAATTAACAAGGCTGGTCCATCTAAGCTCCGACTAACAAAGTATCCACCAACAATTCCAAGTAACACAGTATGACTAATTGCATCAGCAAGCATGGCCATTTTACGTAAAATTAAGAAACAGCCGATCATTGCACATGTGATGCCAACAAGTGATCCTGTTATGATAATCCATGCATCATAGCTCACTTGTGAACACACTCCCTTGCCCTAAGTTTGCAGATTTCGGCAATAGTAAAGGTGTTCGCTCATGCACCTTTAATAGTTTAAACAATCGATCTTTAATATCACTCGGAAGCTCTTTAAGTATGACATCATCTCGACTACTAATTTGCAGTTGAGCTAGTTCCATTTCATGCATTAAATACATTTCATATAAACGTTGTTGAAGAACGACTTCATAGGCTGCTTCAAGCCCTTTTTCTGTTAATGTCCATTGTTGATCTACATTGGTTTCTATAATTAAATGGCGGTTTTTTAACACTCGAAGTGCGTATTTATTTAGTGAGGGTGCAAGTGTTCTTTTTTCTAATAGATCCTGTTCTGAAAAAGCTGCTGAGTTTCCGAGTTCAGTTAAATCGTAAAAAGATAGCAAAGTTTGTTCGATTGCTGTTTTTTTTCTAAGAGACAGTTGCTTAATTCCTTTAGCTAGCAAACCTCTCCGTGGAGCAAAGATTAAGGAAATTAAAAACATAACTGTGGCCGCAACAATAATTAGCGGGCCTGTTGCCATTCCCTTTGTTATCGTGCTGAGTAGTGTACCTGTCATGCCTGAAATTCCGCCAATAAAACCGGCGATCACAATCATTTGGTTTAAGTTTTCCGTCCAATACCTTGCACTAATAGCAGGGGTTATTAACATCGCTGCCATCAGGACCACTCCAACTGTTTGAAGCCCAATCACAACTGCACTCACAATCAGCGTTAGTAACAAGCCATTAAAAAACGTTGTAGGTATACCGATTCCTTTTGCAAATTGCGGATCAAAGGTAATCAATTTAAATTCTTTAAAAAACACTGCCGTTAGCAGTAGTAGTATGCTTGCGATAATGCTAATTAATTGAACATCTGAACCTACCATCGAAGCTGCCTGACCGAAAATAAAATCATCCAAGCCACTTTGATTGCCTGCTCCATTATGTTGAATAAATGTGAGCAAGACAATTCCAAATCCGAAGAAAACAGAAAGCACTAATCCGAGCGCTGAGTCTTCTTTGATTCTTGAATGATTGATGATAACCTGAATGAACCATGCTGCTAGTAATCCCGCTAGCGCAGCACCAACTAAAAACCAAAGCAACGATTTAGAGCCATACAGTAAGAAGGCAATGCAAACACCTGGAAGTGCTGCATGGGCCATTGCATCTCCAATCAAACTTTGCTTTCTTAACAATGAAAAACTTCCTAAAACACCGCTCGCAATTCCAAGTAACATTGTACCTGCTAATACCCACTGTGTATTAGGATTTTGGATTTGTGAAAGTAACGCTTCAATCATCGTATACACCCCTATTTCAAATCCTCGACTAAAACAGGCTGTTCTTTTAAGAAGGTTAGCTTCCCGCCATACGTTTTCTGAAGGTTATCAACCGTAAAGGCATCAGCTGTTGGTCCGAAGGCTATTTTTCTCATATTTAAAAGGAGGACCCAATCAAAGTATTCTTCAACAGTCTGTAGATCGTGGTGAACGACAAGAACTGTTTTCCCTTTGTCTTTTAGTTCATTTAGGAGAACAATAATTGCCTTTTCTGTCGCAGCATCAACACCTACGAAAGGTTCATCCATAAAATAGACATCTGCATCCTGCGCGAGTGCTCTAGCTAAAAATACACGCTGCTGCTGCCCACCAGATAGCTGACTAATTTGTCGGTCGCCATACTCGAGCATGCCAACTTTATTTAAGCAATCCTTCGCGAACTCAATATCTTTTTTTCCAGGTCGTCTGAACCAGCCAACATGACCATAACGCCCCATAAGTACTACATCTAACGCATTCGTTGGAAAATCCCAATCAACCGAACCACGTTGTGGAACATAGCCGACCTTTTTTCGTTGTTGTTTATATTCTTGACCATAGATCGTGACATTTCCAGTGGCCCTAGGAATTAATCCGAGGACAGCCTTAATTAAGGTCGATTTGCCTGCTCCATTCGGTCCAATAATCCCAACTAATTTTCCCTCAGGGACAATAAACCCAACTTCTTGTAGTACCGGCTTATGATTATATGCCACTGTTAAATTTTCGACTGTAACTGGAAACATATGAACACCAACCTTATTTTAATGATGATACAACGGTATCTACGTTGTGCTTGAACATACCAAGATAAGTTCCCTCTTCAGTACCTTCCTCTCCCATTGCATCAGAGAAGAGTTCACCACCAATTTCGACCTCATGATTCTGTTTTTTTGCACCTTCTACAACTGCATTAATTGATTTCTCTGAAATACTACTTTCAATAAATACAGCTTTAATGTTTCGTTCAGTTAGCGTATCAATTAGATTTTGCACATCCTTTAAGCCATACTCTGAATCTGTGCTTAATCCTTGTAGTCCCATAACTTCTAATCCATAGGCATTTCCAAAATACTTAAACGCATCATGAGCCGTTACTAGCACTCTACTATCTTCTGGAATTGTCGCCATCTGCTCTTTTGCATACGCATCTAATTCTTCAAGTTCTTCTCTATATTTTGCAGCATTTGCACGAAAATCTTCTTTGTTTTCCGGTGAAAGTTCACTTAGTTTCACTTCAACCTCATCCACGGTATTTAACCAAAGTTGGATATCAAACCATACATGTGGATCATGTGCATTCGAATTTCCCTCTGCACTTAACAACATATTTTCTGGGATCGATTCTGCTACAGCAACAGTGGGCTTTTCTTTCGACATTTTTTCAAAAATATTGTCCATTTTCCCCTCTAAATGCAAACCGCTATAAAAAATGATCTCAGCCTTACTTAGTTTTTGTATATCTCCTTGTGAAGCTTGATAAAGGTGGGGATCCACTCCTGGACCCATTAAAGAAGTAACTTCAACATGCTCTCCACCAACATTTTTCACAACATCTGCTACTTGCCCCGTTGTTGTTGTTACATTTATTTTCCCACTGTTTTCACCATTACTCACAGTTCCACAAGCCGCAAGCATTCCTACTAAAAAACAAGTCATCAAGATTAGTAACCACTTTTTCATTTTTAATTTCCTCCTTTTACTTAATCAACAAAAGTTTACCTCGACCAACTTTTAAGTAAAAAAAATTTAATAAAACCAAAAACCAGTTTATGAATCCAAAATAGGATGTGTGCCAATATGTTAGCTAGTATCATATTTTATTTATATGTCTAAAAAAGTTTCCTTAGTACAAAACTTAACCTATCTCTAGAATACTGTCAATGTTTTTTTATTTATAAGAACAACATCCAAACAAAAAAGACCAGCCGAATTGGCTGGTCAAAGCAGATAGGGGATATGGTAGAAAAATGTTTTTACATTCCTCTTTCTCAAAGTATAAGCTGCACAAACTGTTTTGCCAAAAGGATAAAACTGAA
The DNA here is from genome assembly GCF_042433335.1 of Metabacillus herbersteinensis. Lineage (NCBI taxonomy): Bacteria > Bacillati > Bacillota > Bacilli > Caryophanales > Bacillaceae > Metabacillus > Metabacillus herbersteinensis. The sequence continues at coordinate 27,507 of NZ_JBHLVO010000028.1, read as the reverse complement.
ATTTGATTGCAATTATGAGTTGTTTTCTGGTGCGAAAATTCATTTTTCACTAAGGAGAAAAATGAATTTTATCCTTTGAAAAAACTATTTTTTAAAAATTAAAGTGGTTGTTCGAAATTTCCGTAAGGCTTTCCGATCGATGCTGAATCCAATTCCATCACCTGTTGGAACTTGAATTTTTCCGTTTTTGACCTCTATTTGTGGATCTACAATATCTTCATGCCAGTGTCGTGAAGATGATGATATATCTCCCGGGATAACAAAGTTTGGTAGGGAAGCAAGTGCGATATTATGTGCACGTGATACACCAGTTTCCAACATTCCACCACACCATACAGCTATATTATTTTTCAAACAAAGATCATGAATTTTCTTCGCTTCAGCTAGTCCACCTACTCTTCCAGGCTTGATATTAATAATTTTACAACTTCCTAATTGTATAGCTTTTCTTGCATCTTCGATCGTCACAATACTCTCGTCTAAACAGATTGGGGTTTTTAATTTCTTCTGAAGGGTTGCATGGTCAATGATATCATCCGCAGATAATGGTTGCTCGATCATGAGTAATTGAAAGCGATCGAGCTCTTGTAACCTTGACAAACTTCCTAATGTGTAAGTAGAATTGGCGTCTGCCATTAAAGGCAGGTCTGGATACTTATTTCGGATGCCCTCTACTATCTCAATATCATTTGAAGGATCAATTTTTATTTTATACCTCTTATATCCTTCATCCATAAAACGTTCGATTTGCTGAATCATTGAAGGTAATGATCCCATTCCAACGACAACTCCAGCTTCAATTTCTTGTCTTGTTCCACCCAGCACCTTGGATAACGGTTTTTGTTCCTTTTTTGCATAAAGATCCCATAGTGCTCCCTCTAGTGAAGCTTTTGCCATATGATTTCGTTTAAATTGAAGAAAGAATGGAGCGATATCTTCAGGATGTGTGAAAGATGTCCTTAATAGGTATGGGATATAATAATCTCTTAACATGTGCAAACATGTTTGAATTGTTTCCTCTGTATACCATGGCGATGAAAAAGCAACCACTTCTCCCCAGCCAACAATTCCTTCACAATCAATCATCTCTACAATAATGCTTTCCCGCTTATGCACGGTGCCTATGCTCGTATGAAAAGGGTTTTTCATTATTAGGTCAAGGTGATGTAAAACCACTTTTTGAATTTCAATCATTATGATGACCTTCTTCAATTAATTCTTTTAGCTTTCGACGTAATAGCTTGTTGGATGCATTTCGCGGCAAGACTTTTTCAAATTTTATTGCTTTCGGAACTTTGTAAGTTGCCAATTTCCCCTTACAAAAGTCAAGAAGTTCTCCTTCAGATATTGATTTATTCGCAACGACAAATGCAAAGGGAACTTGGCCCCATCGATCATCTGTGATTCCAACAACCCCAGCTTCCGTAACAGCAGGGTGCGACATAAGAATTCCCTCTATTTCAGCTGGATAGACATTTTCTCCACCACTAATAATTAAATCCGAACGCCGATCTAACACATATAAAAAGCCTTCATCGTCTAAATATCCCAGATCCCCCGTGTATAACCAACTATCTTTAATCGATTCTAGAGTTGCATCATTGCGGTTCCAATACCCGATTGTTACATTAGGGCCCTTAACGACGATTTCACCTTCTTCAAAAGCTGCAGACAGTTTTTGATCTTTTTTTATACTGAGCTGACAAGGAAAAAGCGGCTTACCTGCTGACCCTAGCTTCTCAAGGCTATAATCAGCGGATAACGTAACAATCTGGGAGGATGTTTCAGTCATCCCATAGGTTTGAAAAACTGGGATTTTCTTATCCCGACACTGTTCAAGTATCGTTTTAGGAGCAGGTCCCCCGCCTAATAACATACATCTAAAGTGCTCAGGATAGCTGCTTGAGCCTAACTCGGAAAGCATTTGATTCAACATTGTTGTGACCACCGAAACAATAGTCACTTTATCTTCAGTGATCGCTCGGTTTGCTTGCTTGGCCTCAAACTTTTCATGTAGAACAATTCCCATTCCATAAATCACATTTTTCATAAGTATTGAAAACCCGCTGATGTGAAAAAGGGGTACTGTTGCTAACCAGCGGTCATCACTGTGCAATCCTAGATTAAGTGCAGATCCCATCGCGCTCCACAAGTGATTTCCATACGTTTGCAATACCCCTTTTGGATGACCAGTAGTTCCAGAAGTGTACATGATTGTTGCGACAGAGTCTGATGCAAATTCTTGGACGATAGTACAAGTGTCAGCAGCGATGGTCGACAGCAATTCACTGTGAGTGACCACATCTATTGCTTCTAGTTTGTGAATTTCCCCCTCAAGACTATCATCGCAAAAAATATAGGAGGCACTCACATCTCTAATCTGCCACATTAATTCAGAGGAAGTTAGACGATTATTTAATAGAACATTTACAGCACCAGAATACATAAGCGCATGTACCATTATCACCATATCAAAGCTGTTTTTCATTAATAGGCCAACACGATCTTCCTTTTTCACTCCGAGCGTTGCCAGTTGATTTGCTCTATGGAGTACGCGTTGATGTAACTCTTGAAAGGTCACCCATACGCCATTCGATTTAATTGCAGGTCGATCAGGAGTTAAATAAGCTCGCTGTTTTAACCAATTTGGAATCTGCTGTACATTCATTTTTATAACACCTCTATCCTTGGTGATATTTCAGCCATTTCACGAAGTTCCGACCGCTTCTTTTGAGATTGTATCGGCCACTTTGCTTATTATATCGGCCACTTTATCTACTTTATCGGCCACTTTGCCAGTTAGGCCACTGTTTCAACTTTATCCAGCCACTTCTTTCATATCGGCTATTCATTCACTTTGGGCGAATACCGCCAATTCCTCCCACAAATTAAAAATAAGAATCAGAAAAACAGCTTGATGAGGAATCATCAAGCTGCTCAGCAGCATTTTTTATGGAAAGCGAGGGAATTGCTTGAAGTCTGGATCGCGTTTTTCTTTGAACGCGTCTCGGCCTTCTTTTGCTTCATCTGTTGTGTAATACAATAAAGTTGCATCTCCAGCGAATTGCTGAATGCCTGCTAAACCATCCGTATCTGCATTGAATGCTGCTTTTAAGAAACGGATCGCAGTTGGACTTTTTTCTAGAATTTCTTGACACCATTGTACGGTTTCAGCTTCAAGCTGATCCAGAGGAACAACTGTGTTGACTAATCCCATATCAAGTGCTTCCTGTGCTCCATATTGTCTGCAAAGGAACCAAATTTCGCGAGCCTTTTTATGCCCTACAATTCTTGCTAAGTAGCCTGAGCCATATCCTGCATCAAAGCTCCCGACTTTAGGTCCAGTTTGTCCGAATACTGCATTGTCTGCAGCAATCGTTAAATCACAGACAATATGTAAAACATGTCCACCGCCAATTGCATATCCAGCAACCATTGCAATTACTGGTTTAGGAGTCACTCGAATTAAGCGTTGTAAATCCAGTACATTTAGACGAGGAATTTGGTCTTCACCTACATATCCACCATGTCCACGGACACTTTGGTCTCCACCTGAGCAAAAAGCTTTTCCACCTTCACCAGTAAGAATGATTACTCCGACATTTGCATCATCGCGTGCATATGCAAATGCATCAATTAATTCGTTAACCGTTTTAGGACGGAATGCATTATGTACCTCTGGACGATTAATAGAAATCTTAGCAATTCCATTATATGTTTGATAAATAATGTCTTCATATTTACGTTCAGATACCCATTCAATTGTCATACGGCTTAGCCTCCTTTTTTTTGTACGCGGTTTCGCTAATTAAAAACTCATTAACTATTTTACCAAACATTCGCGGTTTCTCCACATGAATTGCATGACCTGCACGATTTATTTCGGAAATTGTAGAAAAGGGGAGAATTTCATCCATTTCCTTTGCAATCTCGCAAAACTTTGTGTCCAATTCTCCACAAATTAATAACACCGGCATCTTTAATAAAGGAAGCTGTTCCCAACTTGATGATTGCGAACCTGTCCCCATTCCAATTAAGCTATTTGATAATCCAATCTTCGTATTCGAAAGTCGTTGCAATCGTATTAAGGATTGAATTTCAGAAGGTAACTGCAGCTGTGATTGAAACAAAGGAATACTTTCCCAATCATTCACAAAAGCTTCAACACCCTTCTTTACTATCCCTTCTGCAAGGTAACGATCTTTCTTTATTCTATCTTCTCGCTCTTCCATTCGTTTTAATCCTGGTGAACTGCTTTCTAGTATTAACTTCTTCACGAACCCGGGATATTTTGCTGAAAAAGAAAGAGCGATTCTGCCACCCATTGAGTAGCCTAAAAGATTTACTGAATCAAGATTTAACTTCTCAAAAATCACTTTTAAATCTTCAACTACATTATCCATATGATATCTATCAGATTGTGTAGGACTATCTGTTCGACCATGTCCAAGCATATCAATTAAAACAACTTGATAAGATTTAAATTCCTTAAGAAATGGCCCCCAATTTACTGAAGATCCTGTGAATCCGTGTAATAAGACTAAAGGTTCACCTGAAAAGTGAACCTCCACATGATAGTTCATTCCTCGTATATTCATTCGTTCAGTAGTGTCTTTCTTATTTCCTGGGAAACACAATTCATCAAATCACGATGAACTTTGACACGGGTTTGCCTGTTCGTCACGATTTCGACGACATTTAGCCCCTTTTGTATTTCATCTTTGGAAAAGTAGTCCTGAAACTGCTCCCAGGTTTCGACTTTTCTGTAAGAACCGTGATACATCTCAATTGCTTTTGAAAAATCGAGGCCAATTGCAGTACCGAATAATTGTTCAAAATGTTTTTCTTCTGATGCTTGTGGAAGGAAAGAGAAAATACCGCCTCCATCATTATTTATTAAGATGATTGTTAAATTAAGTTCATACATTTTTGCTGCTAACAATCCATTTAAGTCATGAAAAAAAGATAGGTCTCCTATAATTAAATAAGTTGGGTGACTATTCTTCACACTTGATCCTAAAGCAGTGGAAACGACACCATCTATTCCATTTGCACCTCGGTTTGCTAGTATGTTTAATCTCTTTTCCTGTTTACTGAAAAACGTATCGACATCGCGAATTGGCATACTGTTTCCAACAAACACTGTACTTTCATCAGGTAAGTATTTTTGAAGTTCGACATAGATTTTACCTTCAAAAAGATCTTTGTTATTTGAGGTAAGATGGTGTAAATGTTCTGAACAAACGTTATTAACTTCTGTCCAAATTTTTCTCCAAGTTGAATTCCCTTGTTTTTCTTGATTGCTAATTAACTCTCGACATAGCCATTTTTCATTGCAATTGACCATTTGAGTAGCATTTAAAGTTGGATCGCGCCATCCGCCATCTTCGTCGACAATAATTTGTGTGATTTCAGGGTGGTTCTTCAACAGTAAGAAAAGCGGTTTTGAAACCGGCATTGCACCAAAGCGAATGACCACATCTGGCATCAACTCTTTTACGATTACTTCGTCTTTTAGAAACGTATCGTATTTATCAATAATCGTTTCCTTATCATGTGTACCCGTTCTCATTTGTGACAAAGGATCAGCCAGCAGAGGGAAATTGAAGTGCTTAGAAAACTGAATAATCTCGGTAAAAACCTTGTCATTGCTTAACTCTCCACAGACAATTAACCCTTTTTTCTTATCTTTTAAAAGAGTACTAACTCTTTTTAGTTCACTTTCAGATAAAATAGAAGAAGAACTACTAAGTGCTGTATGTGTTTCACGATTATTTGGTTTTTTCCATAAGTCTTTCAACTGAAGATTAGGTAGAAGTGGTTCTCTTAATGGAAAATTTAGATGTACTACGCCTGCAGGCTTTGACAATGCAGTAGCCACAGCTCGTCCAGAAACGGTCCTTGCATACCCCAGCATGCTCTCACTTTGTTCAGGCAGGGCTAAGTCGACAAACCACTTGGCATATTTCCCATACATATGTAGTTGATCTATTGCTTGAGGTGCACCGACATCACGTAACTCATGAGGACGGTCAGCGGTTAAGACAAGTAATGGAACTCGTGAATAGTGCGCTTCAACAATTGCAGGATAGTAGTTGGCTGTTGCTGTGCCTGATGTACATAGCAAGACAACAGGCTTTCTTTGCACCTTGGCCATTCCAAGTGCAAAAAAGCCTGCTGAACGTTCATCTATATTTAAGTAACAAGTAAGATCTGGATGTTCTGCCATTAAAATCGCGAGTGGTGTTGAGCGAGAACCAGGGCTAATGACAACACTTTCCACTCCTGCCCCCGCAAGTTCATCAACAAATGAGCTTATATATAATGTTAATGAATCACTTTCCTTCATGCCTTAATTCCTCCTAATGCTGTCATCATCGGCTTTAATTTTATTTGTGTTTCAACATACTCTAATTCTGGAACTGATTCTCCAACGATTCCACATCCGGCAAATAAAGCAACCTTATTTCCCTCAATAAGACCGGAACGGATCGCAACTCCAAATTCTCCATTATCATACGCATCCAACCAACCAATTGGCCCTGCGTACCAGCCTCTGTGCATTGGTTCAAGCTCTCTAATTTTTTCGATTGCTGCGTGCTTCGGGTACCCACCTAAAGCAGGGGTAGGGTGAAGTCTTTCCACCATTGATAGTAAAGAGTGGTCTTCACGAGCAAAACCTTCTACAGGCGTATATAAATGTTGAATGTTTTTTGTCTTCATGAGTTTTGGTTTGTCTGGTGTTACAACATCGTAGCAACAATCCTCTAAAGCTTTCTTAATCATTTTGACGACAATATCATGCTCAAGTAAGTTTTTATCGTCTGTTAAGAGCTGGTGACCCAGAAGTTTATCTTCCTCAACTGAAATTCCACGTTTGATAGATCCAGCAAGGCATGTAGAGAACACTTTGTGATTTTCTTTTTTCACTAATCTCTCAGGAGTAGCACCAATAAAGCTTTGTATTCCATTTTCGAATGCAAAAATATAACTCGTTGGCTGATTTTTTTGTAATGAATCAATAACAGAATACGTATCAACTTTTTCATTAAAAAGTAGATGAACTTCTCTAGCTAAAACTACTTTATCAATTTGCTTTGCATGTATTTGTTCTTTTGCTTTTACGATAGCATTTAACCATTCTTCCTTATGAAGTTCAGTTAGTTTGAATTCGTTAAACTTTTCACAATCTCGTATATGAGAAAAGTTTAAATTATTTATTTCATATGAAGTAAAATGTTCAATGCAGTCCTCTAATTGATCAAAAGGATGAATTAATTTATTAACGGTCAGGTAGCTTCTTTCTTTCGTGTTAGTAAGCATTATCGTTGGTAGAAAAAACTTAGCCTCTGAAAAGTCATTCCACAATTGGCTTTTCGATTTGATTGGATCAAAGGAAAAGCCCCCGAATAATAATGGACCGGTTCCGACTGAAACGCTACCACTATGCAAAACTTGCTTATTTAAACGCTTCCATTCATTTTCAATTAGTCGAAATCGATTGGTTGTTTGATCACTTGTTTCAATCACCAATTCATTTCCTAACCCAACGACTGTAAACGTAGAAGGTCCTGACCAATAAAAACGTTCACCTAAAAACAAGTTTTCACCATAATTAAAAAAGTGGAGGGGGTCCATTGCATCCACTTCGCTAATGTGACTAACGATGACAGCCTCATTGCTCCGTCTCGCCACTTCCAGTGCTTTTTGAATATGTTCTTTAACCGAATGATCTATTGTTGTAATCAAGCTAATCCCCCCAAAACCGAAAATTGCTTATATTAAGATACACCTTCTTGAAAAGATGTGTCAATAAAATGAAACCTAGATGTGGTATACGTCCAGAGTATTAATTCTATACTTTAAAACAACTTCTATCCTTATTATATATCTACCCACTCTAGATTAAAATGAAAAGGTCTTAAATACATACTCATTTTAGAGGGATTTATGGAAATAATAAGCTTTGATAAATCTTGTAAAAGGATTGACACATGTTTGATATTTTTCTAAACTAAAGTTTGGAGTCGTTTGCTTAAATGAACAATAGCGAAGAAACACACAAAAGGCTACCGTACAAATATATAAAGGTATTGCGTTGTTTATTTTATAAAAGGGGAGATTTTATGCAACCACAAACGCATACAACCCAGCATGTTCCCAATGTTAAACCCGAGAAAAGCATGAAAGTATGGTGGATGTTATTACGACCACATACACTTACGGCAGCTTTTATCCCAGTAACGATCGGAACGGTTTTAGCGCTGATGGATGGAGAAGTTTCTATAGGTTTATTTTTAGCGATGTTAGTCGCTTCCATACTTGTTCAAGCAGCAACCAATATGTTTAATGAGTACTTCGATTATAAAAGAGGTCTAGATAATGAAAATTCAGTTGGCATTGGTGGAGCGATTGTTCGACATGGCATTCAAGCATCGACTGTTTTAAATCTTGCCTTCTCATTTTTTGGGATTGCTGCTTTATTAGGTATTTACATTTGTATCGCTTCCTCTTGGTGGGTAGCGGCGATAGGGCTTGTTTGTATGGCTGCCGGCTATTTCTACACGGGAGGTCCAGCTCCAGTCGCATATACACCTTTTGGTGAACTTATGTCCGGATTTTTCATGGGAAATGTGATTATTTTATTAGCTTATTTTATCCAAATAGGAACTGTTACATTAGATGTTTTTGTTATATCAGTACCTATTGCCATATTAGTTGGAGCCATTATGCTTGCGAATAACATTCGTGATTTAGACGGCGATAAAATAAATGGACGAAAAACGCTAGCTATATTAATCGGACGTATCAATGCAGTTCGATTCCTAGCAGGAATGTTCATTGTCTCGTTTATGCTTCTTTTTTTGTTAATTGGATTGGGTACTATTTCATTTTGGACACTTCTTGTTTTAGTTAGCATTCCAAAAGCATATCAGGCAGTCAAGCTTTTTCAGGGGAAAACTGAGCCAATTGAGATGATGCCTGCAATGAAAGCAACTGCTCAAACAAATACCCAGTTCGGATTCTTACTGGCAGTAGGATTATTTATTAGCTATTTACTTTAAAGCAGCCAATGCTGCTTTTTTTTTTGTGCATTTTTAACATTAATGATTTTGAACCCAACTGCTCATAATAGATGTAGAACCATTAAAAAGGAAGGAGCGTGGATGGCTTGCTAAGTTCACAACAGCTTGAGACCTTCCGCTCACAACTCACTGAAATGAAAAATGAAATTACTCATCGTTTTGAGGTGAATGGTCACTTTGGCTTAGAACAAAGCCTTAGAGATTCAACCGGTGAGTTGTCTAATTATGATAATCATCCAGGTGACGCTGCAACAGATCTTTACGAGCGAGAAAAGGATATTGCATTAAATGAACATGTTGAAGAAGAATACCACGATATTGAACGAGCCTTAGATGCCATCGAAAAAGGAATATATGGAGTTTGTGAAACGTGTGGAGTTGAAATTCCATTAGATCGATTAGATGCAATTCCAACAGCTACTACTTGTAAAGAACATGCGCCCGAACAAGCTGTTTCACATAACCGTCCAGTTGAAGAAGGTGTGCTAATGCCTCCTTTTGGAAAGTTTGAGTATGATGATAAAGAAGTCGTAGCATTTGATGCCGAAGATTCATATCAAGAAGTCAATCGTTATGGATCATCTGAAACACCTTCAGATTTTAACAATCCGCAAGATCATTATAACGATGTCTATATGGAATCCGATGATCCAATTGGCTATGTGGAGGATTATGAGAACTTCGTAGCAACAGATATTGAAGGAAAAGAGATCACTGTGTACCCATCAATCCAACATAAGCGATATGAAAACACGCTAGATGAAGAAGACTTGATGACACCTTTTGGTGATTTGCCAGGTTATGAAAAGGATCCTTATACAGAAGATTAATGAGCCTCCCATTCCGGGGGCTTCTTTACACTAGTATATTTATATAAAATATTTTTACAGAAAATTAAAATAATATTGAAAAATAAAATTATATATTTATAATGAAGTATCAAAGGAGGTTTTATAAATTATGAATACATTAGAAAAGATAAGTAAATTCTCGGGAAATACATTTGCAATATGGGTTCTACTATTTGGATTGTTAAGTTTTTTATTTCCTAGTGGCTTTACATGGATTGCACCACACATCCCACTTTTGCTAGGAATTATTATGTTTGGAATGGGTTTAACACTTTCACTGGATGACTTTAAAGGAGTGTTGAAGGCGCCAAAGAGTGTGCTCCTCGGGGTTGCTGGACAGTTTACGATCATGCCTTTACTCGCTTTTGGACTTGCAACTATATTTAAGCTTGAACCTGAGGTTGCAGTTGGAGTCATACTCGTTGGGTGTTGTCCTGGAGGCACCGCATCAAATGTTATAACTTTCTTAGCTAAAGGTAATACGGCTTTATCAGTAGCCGTCACATCTGTCTCAACTTTACTTGCTCCTATCTTAACACCTGCATTAATCCTTTTATTTGCTAGCAAATGGCTTCCAGTGTCGGCGGGATCATTGTTTGTATCAATTGTTCAAATCGTTTTACTTCCAATCATACTTGGACTTATTGTACAAATGTTATTCCGAAAACAAGTAGAAAAAAGTGTTACCGCTCTGCCTTTAGTATCTGTTGTTGGAATTGTTGCTGTCGCTTCAGCAGTTGTAGCTGTAAATTCAGAACGAATTGCAGAAACAGGCCTTATTATTTTTTCTATAGTCATCTTGCACAATGTTTTAGGTCTTCTTTTTGGATTTTTATTAGCAAAAGCATTTAAGCTTGACTTCAGTGATCAAAAAGCAATCTCTATTGAGGTGGGAATGCAAAATTCCGGACTTGGTGCTGCATTAGCAATCGCTCATTTCTCCCCTATATCTGCCGTTCCAAGTGCAATCTTTAGTGTTTGGCATAATATTTCTGGTCCACTTCTCGCCACATGGTGGGGCAAAAAAGCCCTAAGTGACAGTACACTACCAAGTGAAACAACTAAACAGGCTTAATTTTGAATCAGGTAGTTTAAACTGCCTGTTTTTTTTTGTTATTTAAAAAATTATACCCTTATTAAAAGGTTTTTTACTACTTTTCTAGAATTGTTTCAGGGATCATAATTAAAAGAGGTGACTCAGTATGAATGCTCATGAAATTGATTACAAACTCCATGGAGACGATATGCAGTGTGTTGAAATCGAATTAGATCCAAATGAAAGTGTTGTTGCTGAAGCTGGTGGGATGATGATGATGGAAGACGGCATTGATATGGAAACAATTTTTGGTGATGGTAAGGAACAAACTGGATTTTTGGGCAAGCTCGTTAGGGCTGGAAAACGTGTTCTTACGGGTGAAAGCATGTTTATGACTGTTTTTACAAATAAAGGCTCTGGAAAAAAATGCGTATCTTTTGCTGCTCCTTATCCTGGAAAAATTATTCCTGTTGATTTAAGTGAGCAAGGTGGGAAAGTAATTTGTCAAAAAGATGCATTTTTATGTGCAGCAAAAGGAGTTTCAATTGGCATTGATTTTCAACGTAAATTAGGCACTGGATTTTTTGGTGGCGAAGGGTTTATTATGCAAAAGCTAGAAGGCGATGGTTTAGCCTTTTTGCATGCGGGTGGAACGATTATCAAAAGAGAGCTAGCACCTGGTGAAAAGCTCCGAATTGATACGGGCTGTCTTGTTGCATTAAGTAAGAATGTTGATTATAACATTGAATATGTTGGAAAAGTTAAATCTGCATTTTTTGGTGGTGAAGGCTTATTTTTTGCTACTGTTCAAGGACCTGGAACAGTATGGATTCAAACCCTTCCATTTAGCCGTTTAGCAGATCGCGTGCTAGCAAGTGCACCTAGTGCAGGTGGAAATTCACAAGGTGAAGGAAGCCTGCTTGGTGGGATTGGTCGATTGTTAGACGGTGACAATCGCTAAAATAGTTAATAAAAAAAGCGCAAGCGCCTTGTTCAGACCCGACAAGCATAAGACGATTCTAAATAGAAGGCGCTCTTTGCCTTCAATTTAGAATTGACTTATGACCTCGAGGGTCTAGGCGCTGGAGCTGGATTCAGAAACGCAAACTGAATCCTAGAATTATATAAATTCTAATATAAAAATAAAGGGGATGTCAATTTGACATCCCCTTTCACTATTAAATCCTAATCCCTACCGGCTCAATTCCCCAAATCTTGTTGGCATATTCTTGGATCGTTCGATCACTTGAAAAATATCCTGAATGAGATATATTTACCAATGTCTTTTCTAACCACTTTTCTCTATCTATATAAGAATGCTGCACTCTTTCCTGTGCTTCCACATATGACGAAAAGTCACGTAAGACAAAATATTGGTCATGCTGTACCAATGAATCATAAATTGTTTCAAACTCACCGACTGTGTCAGGGAAAAATCCATTAACCAATTGGTCAACTACTTGTCGAATTCTTAGATCATGAAGATAATACTCACTCGAACGGTATCTACCGTTCTCGTAATATTGTAAAACCTCATCCGCATTTAATCCGAAAGTGATAATGTTTTCCTTGCCAACTGCCTCCATAATTTCAATGTTAGCACCATCCAACGTTCCAATTGTAAGAGCACCGTTCATCATAAATTTCATATTTCCTGTTCCAGAAGCTTCTTTACTTGCTGTAGATATTTGTTCGCTCACATCTGCTGCAGGAAAAATTAGTTCGGAAAGTGATACTCGGTAATTTTCCATGAAAATAACTTTAAGCACTTGAGAGATTTTAGGATCATTGTTCACTTTATCAGCAAGTGAATTAATTAACTTTATTACTTTTTTGGCATAGTAATAGCCTGGTGAAGCCTTCGCACCAAATATAAATGTTTGTGGCTGAATTGTAAAATTGGAATCTTCTTTTAAGCGATTATACAAATACATGATGTGCAAAACATTCAGAAGCTGACGTTTGTATTCATGCAGTCTCTTTACTTGAACATCAAAAATTGAATGAACGTCAATTGAGGTACCAGTGAGTTCTTCAATTTTTTTTGCTAATATTTGTTTACGCTTTAATTTAACTTCTGCAAATTTCCCCTTCAGAACAGGATCATAGGCATGACGTTTTAACTCAAGTAATTGAATTGGCTCTTTTATCCATGCAGTTCCAATTGTATCTGATATTAATTCCGATAACTCTGGATTCGACTTTAATAACCAACGTCGATGTGTGATCCCATTTGTTTTGTTGTTAAATTTAGCAGGATACACTTCATAAAACGATTTCATTTCTCTATTTTTGAGAATTTCCGAGTGAATCTTCGCAACACCATTCACACTATAGCTTCCTACAATAGCCAAATGAGCCATCTTCACCAAATCATGTGCAATGATCGCCATCTCTTCAATTCGGTTCCAATCGCCAGGGAAACGATTCCATAATTCCTGACAAAAACGTTCATTTATTTCTTCAACAATCATATATATTCTCGGTAGCAAAGGCTTAAACAAGTAAATTGGCCATTTTTCCAACGCTTCCGATAAGGTTGTATGATTCGTGTAGGAAATCGTATTGGTTGTTATTGTCCATGCTTCATCCCAAGACATGCCTTCTTCATCTAATAAAATTCGCATTAGCTCAGGTATTGCCAAAACTGGGTGTGTATCGTTAATATGAATAGCAATTGATTGATGAAGCTCTTTTAAGCTAGCATTTTTTTCCGATACGAGGAGACGATGCTTTGCAAACTAGCAGAAACAAGAAAATATTGTTGTTTTAAGCGCAATATCTTGCCTTCGTCATGCGTGTCGTCTGGATATAGAAATTCTGAAACCGCTTCTGTTTCACGTTTATAAGCTAAAACATCATGATGCGGAAGATTTGGAAGAGGCTCCGCATTCCACAATCTCAATGAATTTACTGTATTTGTTTTATACCCTACAATTGGCATATCATAGGGAACCGCCAAAATTCGTTCAGCATCCGTTGTTTTGAAATGCATTGAATTTTTGACCATTTTTGCTTCAACTGTTCCCCAAAAAGATACCTCAACAGCTTGATCTGATTGCCTTACTTCCCAAGCATTTCCGTGCCTTAACCATTGTTCAGGGAGCTCAACCTGATAGCCATCGACAATTTTCTGATCAAATAGACCGTGCTTATATCGGATACCGCAACCATGACCAGGTAAATTCAAGGATGCAAGCGAGTCTAAGAAGCAAGCTGCGAGTCGGCCTAAGCCGCCATTCCCTAAGCCTGCATCCGACTCACTTTCCTCTATCTCCCGTAAATCTATATTTAATTCGTCCAAACCTTCTTTGACAACTTCTTGTATTCCAAGATTCATTAAGTTCTGTCCGAGAAAACGTCCTAATAAGAACTCAATCGATAAATAATAAACCTGTTTATTGCTCTCAGATCGGTTTAATTCATTGGTTTCAATCCATTTAGAGCTAATGTACTCTCTTACCATATTCCCTAGCGTTTGATATTGATCACGCTTTGTTGATTCATGAAAGCTTTTTCCAAGCATTCTTTCTAATCGAGTCAAAAAGCTTTTTTTAAATTGCTCTTTGTTAGAGAACATGACTCCCACTCCTAGTCATTAACTCAGCATAGAGCTGGTTGTATTTAAAAGCCGACTGCGCCCAACTATAATCCTGCCTTATCGCGGTTTTCACAAGAGTATTCCAACTCTTCTTATCCTCGTAAAAACGAAGAGAGCGATTCACAGTATGTAGCAAATCATGGGCGTTAAAATTCGTAAAGCTGAATCCGTTTCCTTCACCTGTTTCTTCATTGTAAGAATGGACCGTATCATTAAGTCCACCAGTCTCTCGCACAATTGGAATCGTTCCATATTGTAGGGCAATAAGCTGGCCTAACCCACAAGGTTCAAATTTCGATGGCATCAAAAATAAATCAGCTCCTGCGTAAATGCTGTGGGCAAGAGGCTCATCAAAACCAATATATGCTTTAAAGCGATCAGGATAGACCCATTCTATATAACGGAAAAAGTCTTCGAACTCTTTTTCTCCCGTCCCGAGCACAATCAATTGAACATCTTGCTCAAGTATTTCATGAAGCACACTTTTAACTAAATCTAATCCCTTTTGTTTTGTTAATCTTGTAATCATTGTAATAACCGGGATATCCTTATTTACTGGAAGCCCAAATGCAGTCTGTAGTGCAGATTTATTCACAGCTTTCTTTTCAATTGAAGCTGCACTGTACATTTCTTTTATGTACGGATCTTGAAGTGGATTGTAAATCTCGTCATCTATTCCATTTAAAATCCCGACTAAAGAAGAATCCTTCACTCTTAACAAACCATCTAACTGTTCACCATAATACGGTGTTTGAATCTCATTTTTATAAGTCGGGCTAACCGTTGTAATCATATCTGCTGATACAATTGCGCCTTTCATAAAGCTAACATTACCATTGAACTCTAGCTTATTGCTTTGAAAATGTTCTTCACTTAAATTAAGGAGATCATCCAATATCCCTCTCGGAAAAATACCTTGAAACTGTAAGTTATGAATCGTAAACACGGTTTTCATCTTTTCATAAAAAGGTTTAAGCACATATTCTTCTTTTAAAAGATAATTAACCATTCCAGCATGCCAATCATGGGTATGAACAAGATCAGGCTGAAAGTCAATTGCTTCAATTGCGTCTAAAACGGCTCTACAAAAAAAGGAGAATCTTTCTCCATCATCATAATGTCCGTAAAGCGAGTCTCTTTTAAAATAATACTCATTATCAATAAAATAGTAGGTAATTCCATCATGGACCAATTGTTCAATTCCACAATATTGTTGTCTCCAGCCAATTGGCACCGTGATTTCCTTAACCTTTTTCATTTTACTTAAAAATCGTCTCGGAATTTGTCCGTACTTTGGTAAGATCACACGTACATCTGTACCAAGCCTTTTTAATTCTTTTGGTAGTGCGCCAGCTACATCAGCAAGACCTCCTGATTTAACAAATGGTACACATTCTGATACGACAAATAATACTTTCACGAATTCATCAACTCTCCTTGAAGGGTCCCTTTACGAAGAATCGCAGGAGATTGGCTAGAGCCTACTAACTGAACGCCTCTTGCTACCTTAACATCTTTATCTAAAATCACATTTTCTAAAATACAGCTATCTTTGATTTGCGTTTTTTGCATGATGATACCATTCTTAATGACTGTATCCTTACCAATATGTACGGCACGGAAGATGATACTATTTTCAACAGTACCGTCAATGATACATCCGTTTGCAATCATTGAATTTTTCACACGTGCATTTTTCTCATACTTTGTTGGTGGCTCGTCTTTTACTTTTGTTAAAATTGGACGATTCTTAAGAAACACTTGCTGCCATACTTCTGGCTTTAACATTTCCAGACTATGTTTAAAATAACTTTGAATCGAATCAATAATGGCTACATAATCATTATGTTCATAATCACACTTAACTAGGTTATGGCGATCATCTGTAATCAACTCGGCTAATGTTAAATAACCCGATTGATTATAATCATGAATTAGTTCTACTAATAGTTTGGTAGACATTAAGTACATTTGTAGTGGCTTTCCATCATGTGTAACTTGGGTAATGTCGCAACCTACTTCAAGATGACGAACCAAAACTTTTTTGTAATCAATATTACAAACTGTGTAGCTATTAGAAATCACTGCATACTCTTGACCACTTCTTAAGAAATAGTCGATATGATCAGAAAACTGTCTAAACGATCCAAATTCATCATATTGATCATGAAGATGTGGAGAAGGAAAAAAGAACAATCCGTCTTTTTTTCGATTCAAATCCCATTGTTTACCTGAACCAATATGGTCCATTAAAGAACGATATTGATACTTAGGGAAAATGGCGACACTATCAATCTCTGAATTAACCATATTTGAAAGGGTAAAATCAATTAATCGATAGCGACCTGCAAAAGGTACTGCTGCAAGAGAACGATTAACTGTTAAGTCCTCGATTTCCTTTTTATACGTTGTTGCATCAATAATTCCTAACATTTTCTGATACACTATGCTTTCTCCGCCTCTCGTCGTTATTAAATAGATTGTAAGTCTTTATATGGTTAAAAATAATTATTTCGAAGTGATTTTTATTTGTTCGACAAACTCTTCACTAACAAGTACAACTTCATCCAGATCCTTTTCTGTTCGAATAATCGTTCCATTAGGCACAGTCATTCCACTCGGGACAATTGCATTTTCAATGAAAACATTTTCGCCAATTGTAGAACCAGGCATCATAACAGAGTTTTTAATTATTGAGTTTTTCCCAATTGTAACCCCTTGGAATAATACAGAGTGATAGACTATCCCGTAGACTACACACCCTTCATTAACAAGCGATTCTGAAACTTCAGCATCGTCAGAGATAAACTGAGGTGGGTGGTTCGGATTAACCGTATAAATTCTCCAATCATGATCAAATAAATTTAAATTTTTTGAGCTATTCTCTAGTAAATCCATATTTGCTTCCCATAAGCTTTTAACCGTTCCTACATCCTTCCAATATCCTTGAAATGGATAGGCAATAAGACTTTTCTTTTCTTCTAATAACAGAGGAATGACATCTTTACCAAAATCATGGCTTGACTCTGGATTTCGATCATCCATTTCTAAGTACTCTTTTAAAATAGAGTATTTAAAAATATAAATCCCCATTGATGCTAAGTTGTTCTTTGGAAATTCAGGCTTTTCTTGAAACTCAGTGACTTCCATTTTTTCATTTGTATTCATAATTCCAAAACGACTTGCTTCATCCCAAGGAACTTCAATAACCGAAATTGAAACATCTGCTTCTTTTTCAATATGGTATTCTAGCATCTTTGAGTAATCCATTTTATAGATGTGATCTCCTGATAAAATGAGGACATACTCAGGCTCATATTGTTTTAAGTAGTTCATATTTTGATAGATAGCACTTGCTGTTCCTTTATACCACTTGACTTCTGATGACTCCACATAAGGGGGAAGTACCGTCACTCCACCGTTTTTACGATCTAAATCCCATGCACTACCTATCCCAATATAGGAATTTAAAACAAGCGGTTGGTACTGTGTTAGCACGCCTACTGTATCAATACTTGAATTTGTACAGTTACTTAATGTGAAGTCAATAATTCTATATTTACCACCAAATGGGACTGCCGGCTTTGCTAAACTCTTTGTTAAAGAACTTAAGCGACTACCCTTTCCTCCTGCTAGAAGCATTGCGACGCACTGTTTTTTGACCATCTTTTTTAATCTCCCCTCTTTTTTTAACTGCTCGTAGAATTGTGATTCCGTAAGGTGGAATTGTCATAGAAAGGTGATAAGGTCTTCCGTGAAATTCCCCCTCAATTGCTTTTATTGCTCGTTTGTTGGTTTGTTCAGATCCACCGTATACTTCTAAATCGCTGTTTAAAATTTCAACATATTCAGTTTGGAGTGGTACTCCTACTTTATAATCGTGATAGACAACTGGCTTGAAATTACAAACTACGATTAAAATATCATTCGGCTTACTACCTTTTCGCATATATGAAAAGATGCTCTGGTCGGTATTATTTGCATCGATCCACTCAAAGCCCTCAGCTTCGTGATCTAATTCAAAAAGAGGACGCTGCTTTTTATATAAATTCAATAATTCCTTAAAATAAACTCTTACCTTTTGATGCATTTCAAATTCTTCTAAATTCCAATCAAGCTGTTCTAAATCTTTCCATTCATCGAATTGCCCGAACTCTCCACCCATAAATAAAAGTTTTTTACCAGGGTGTGTAAGCATGTAGCCATATAAGAGTCGGAGCTGTGCAAACTTTTGCCAATAATCTCCTGGCATCTTATTTAAAAGTGACTTTTTCCCATGTACAACTTCATCATGAGACAGTGGCAGGATAAAATTTTCTGTATAGGCATATAACAGAGAAAATGTCACATTATGATGCAGATGACCTCGTTGTTCAGGTGGTGCTTCCATGTATTTAAGCATGTCATTCATCCAGCCCATATTCCATTTATAGTTAAACCCTAGTCCTCCGGATGATGTAGGGGCTGTCACCATTGGCCAATCAGTTGAGTCTTCTGCGATCATGAGAAGATTCGGATCATGAGAAAAGACAGCTTCATTTAATTTTTTCAAAAATGAAACCGCATATGGATTTTCAACTAATTCACCGGAATTCGGCCAATACAACATATTTGCAACTGCATCAACTCTAAAACCATCAATATGAAAGTTTTCAATCCAAAACAACGCATTAGAGATTAAGAAACTATGTACCTCAGGCTTTCCTAAATCAAAATTTGCCGTTCCCCAAATTTCATTTTCCCGATCGTTATATTTTGGATATTCAAAGGTTGGTTCCCCATCAAACATATACAGACCATGTGCATCCTTACAAAAATGTCCTGGAACCCAGTCCAAAATGACACCAATATTATGTTGATGACATTGATCAATAAAATTCATCAAGTCTTGTGGTTTGCCATATCGACTTGTTGCTGAAAAATAACCAGTACCTTGATAACCCCAAGATCGATCATAAGGATGTTCAATTACGGGGAGTAACTCAATATGGGTAAACCCGTGGTCGAGAACATATGGTATTAGCTGCTCAGCCAACTCTTCGTACGTTAATAACTCGTCATCTGCTTTCTTTTTCCAAGTACCAAGATGAACCTCATAAATAAACATTTGTCGATCGTACGCTTCTTTTTGTCGCTTCGCACGCTGCCATTTCTGGTCATTCCACTGATAGCCACTAAGATCATAAACGACTGAAGCAGTGTTCGGACGTACTTCTGAATGAAAAGCATATGGATCAGCTTTCAGAATTCGGTCACCATTACTCGTCAAAATTTCATACTTATACAATTCACCAGACAATACTTGAGGGATAAAAAGTGACCAAATTCCCTCACTGTTTACTGAATTCATCTCATGTTCTACTCCACACCAATTGTTAAAGTTTCCAACAACACTTACCTTCATAGCATGTGGGGCCCATAAGCAAAACTGTGTTCCATGTACCCCCTCTTGTTCAATAATGTGCGCTCCAAAAAAATCATAGCTTTTAAATAATGTACCTTCATGGAAAAGATGGATCTCAAAATCTTTAAGACAAGTGAGTGTCATGGAATTCACCCTTTCTCTTTTTCTATATATGCTTTAAATTCAAAGAATAAAATGAAATACCTTCTATGGAAGCGTTTCCAACAAACGACAAAAAAACACAAATTAGATGGAAAATGAAAAATGTTATTCTTTTAAAGTTAAATTGAGTTTTAGGTAGTTAAGATTTGGAATTCCCCACATAAACTTCAAAGAAAATAGCTACAAATACTGGAGATTTAGTAGGTTAATTTAGGTATGGGTATAGACCAAATGAATTATACTTAATCAAATAGAGATATTATTTGTTTTTCAAGTTGTTATTTTAGGAAAATAATAATTTCGACTTTTTGTAGAATTATGTAGAAAAGTTTGTTTATTAAAAAAAGGGGAAGTTTTTTTAAAAAAACCTCCTATTAAGTATAGAAGGTTTTCTTCGACATGTATTTATTGGTCAGACAATTGTTTGGGCGAACTGTTTTAGTGCTCCTCTTAATTAGTAAGACAAAGCTGGTCTTGTTACATTTGCATTTATACTTAGAGAAATCGCATCCCCCGGCTTAAAGCGTTTAGTGAATACGGAGGAGTAGACGTTAAGAGTTTGATCATTCATAAGTATACTATAATGTATCTCATTTCCCTGGAATTGAGCAAAATGAACTTTTCCCTTCATTCCTATCTTTTGAGGTTCATCCAATATCCATTGTTCTGGTCTTACAGGATATAAATTCTGATCTTTAAGTTCCTCTGAAATTCCAATGTCCGGCCAACTAATGAGTGGAAATCCTGTTGGAACAAATGAATCTTTAGTGACCCAATTTCCCTTCAGTAGATTGCTTTTTCCCACAAAGGTGGAAACGAAAACAGTCTTTGGCTTTGTATAAATATTTTCTGGAGTTTCTACCTGTTCGATCTCACCTTTATTCATAACAACTATCCGATCCGCCATTGCTAGTGCCTCTCCTTGATCATGTGTTACATAAGCAATCGTTGTGCCTAGATGACGGTGAATCCCCTGTATCTCCTTCCTCATCTCCATTCTTAATTCAGCATCCAATGCACTAAGCGGTTCATCCATAAGCAGTAAAGCTGGACGAGGTACAATCGCTCTTGCTAAAGCAACACGCTGTTTTTGTCCACCTGAAAGCTCGGATGGATACCTGTTCTTTAAATGATTAAGTCCTACCATTTCTAATGCATCTTTAACTCGAACAGCCTGTTCTTGCTTATCTCTTATTTTTCCATAACGATGATGCTTAAGTGGAAAGAATATATGCTCCTCTACCGTCATATGAGGCCAAAGAGCAAAAGATTGAAACACCATACTAATATTCCTTTTTTCTGGTGGGACGATACTGTTCACATTAGCAACAACCTCTTCATTAAAAATAATATTCCCGGAAGTGGGTTTCATAAATCCTGCCAAAAGCTTTAGCAACGTTGTTTTACCGCAACCAGAAGGACCTAATATAGCAACAAATTCTTTTTCATATAATTCAAGATTGAGATTTTTTAGGGCAGTATAGTTCCCAAATTGCTTGCTTATATCTTTAATTTTTATCATCGTTGTTCACCACCTGCTTTTTCCATACTTTTTCTACTATTATAAAAAGAATACCTAAAACCACAATCGTTAGCACAATCATGCTCGAGAACGCTGTAGAATATGTACTATATCCAGCCTGTTCAAAGTTAAAAATGACAACACCGATTGTTTCTGATCCACTTGACCATAAAAGACTGGACACCGTTAATTCTGTTAAGGCAGTTAAGAAAACAAGTAACGCTCCTCCCATAATACCAGGCAAAAGTATTGGAAGAAGGATTTTTTTCCACTTCGTGAACCATCCTGCACCCGAAGTTAAAGCAGCCTCCTCCATTGAAGGATCAATTTGTGAGAATGCTGTTAAACTACCCCGCATTTGAAGAACAGTAAATCTCGTAATATAAGCAATTAGTAAGATCCAAACAGTTCCATATACACCTGGTTTCCATCCCGGGATAGGCTCGAGCCACATTAAAATAATAGCTAGAGCAAAAACTGTACCTGGAAGAGCATAAGGAATTGTAACAATGATCTCTGTTATTCGAACAAAAAATGATGGATGTTTAAAACGCAAATAGGCAATACCTGTCCCTAGTAAAAGGCAGCAAACCAATGTAGTCAGAGCCAATATAACACTATTTGTCACAGCAGACATTGTCTTAGCATCTTCGAATAACAAGTATTGATAGTTTTTAAGAGTGAGATTTTCCCATGTAAGTGACAAACCATATGCCTTAATAAAAGACGTTGCTGCCATAGAAAGAAAAGGAATAAGGCTTGTAAGAAGCAGGAAACACCAGAGAAGTACTTCAACTACTGTACTCCAGCCCCTAGAGAGATAATACCTTGGCTCCATGTCTCTGTATGATGTTTCACTGACGTTGCTCTTTCTAACCATAAACCACTGGACAATAGTGCCGGACAATGCAATCATACCAAGAAGAGCGGATAAAACCGCTGCCTTCGCAAATGCACTTGGACCATATCCTATTACCTGCTCGTATATATATGTACTTAATACTCGAATATTTGCTGGGATTCCGAGAAACGCCGGAATTCCAAAATTATCAAGGTTTGATAAAAAAGCAAGAAGACCGCCTCCTGCAATCCCTGGCAACGCCATTGGCAAAACAACTTTATTAGTGATTGTCCAATTAGATGCACCAGCTACACCAGCGGCATGTTTCAATTCACGTGGAATCCTTCTGAAAACCTCTAAACTCAACAAATAAACTAGAGGATAGTGTGACAACCCTAAAATAAAAATAATACCCTCTATGCTATACAAATTAAACACAGATTCTTCTAAAGAGAGCAATGCAGAAATTGGTCCATTTCGTCCCAAAAACTGAACCCATGCTAGAGTGGTTATATAAGAAGGAATGATAAAGGGCATAAAGATAAATAGTTGGATCCACTTCTTCCCTCGCAAATTCAAATATGCTATTATCCAGGCAAGGCCTACTCCCAAAAATAATGCGATTACCGTACTAAACAATGTTATCCAAAGGGTATTCTGAACCGTTTTCCAAGTTGCTTTCTCTGTTAGTACTTCTTGATATAGAGTAAGGCTAATGGTTCCTTCCGGGAACAGACTCAGCCACATCAAACGGCAAATAGGTAATAAAAAAATAAATACAATAAGCACAAAACCTAGTATTCCCCACCAACTCTTGAAGATAGAAGAAAAGGAAAACGAGTAAATGGCTCTCGTTTTCCTTAATGGACTCTGGTATGGTGAATTCATTTCCCCACTCCCTTTTAAGTTCCAAATTACTGACTAACTGTTTTTTCAAACTGCTTTTTATCATCTTCTCTCGATTTATATAACTCTTGGATGTCTGAGGAAATGACCTTCATCTCATCAATTGTTTTTAATCCTTCTGGAGCTTCTACTCCGCTTCGAATCGGTGTATAGCCAAGCTCAACAGCAAGCTTCTGGCCTTCTTCTGATAGTACAAAGTCAACAAAAGCCTTAGCAGCTGCTTCGTTTTGAGTTACTTTCATGATACCAATTGGCTCCGTAATAACTGGTACACCTTCTTCAGGATAGACTAGTTCGACCGGAGATCCTTCCGCTTTTGCACGTGCGACGATAAAATCAACGACCATTCCAAAATCTTTTTCCCCACTAGCAACACCTTTAAGAACGTCTCCATTCCCTTTTGTTACTGTTACTTCGTTTGAACTGATTTTTTCATAAAAATCCCAACCAAAATCATCTTGGCGTGTAAGAACTCCTAAGTTATAAGCTGCCGCTCCTGAATATAATGGACTTGGCATGATGATTTTTCCTATTGCCTCTTCTGAAATTAACGCATTCCAACTCGTAGGCATTTCAGCGACATTCTCAGTGTTAACTGCTAAAGCAGTAGCCATAACTTTTGTGCCATAGTATGTACCATCCGAATCAATTAATTCCGTTGGAATTTCGCTTGCCTCAGGTGATTTGTAAGACAACAACAAATCCTCTTCCTTCAAACTTTCAAATGTAACAGCATCTGCTACTAAGAGTACATCAGCCTGAATATCACCAGCTAATTGCTCTGCGTTAATTTTCGAAATAACTTCTTCTGTACCCGAACGAAATGTTTCAACTTTTACCTCAGGATATTCTTCCTGAAAGCCTTCTACTAATTTAGCAGCATCAGCATCTGGCTGTGATGTATAAAAATTTAGCGTTCCTTCTACCACTGAACCAATTTCCTTGGCTTCGCTTGTATTATTGGTAGCAGTTGACCCCTCACTTCCTTGATTATTTGAAGAAGTTGAATTGTTACTGCAAGCACTTGCCAAAATCATCAAAATTCCCAAAAATAAACTTAAACTCCATTTATGCATTGAATTTTCCTCCTTTAATGATTTTTGGTTCATAAAGATTCTTAAACGAACATTTGGTTTTTTGCACTCCTTTCCACAAAATTTTAATATGTACTTGGATTGTTGTACCTTAAGCATAAGAAACCATTGTTAACGGGGTGTAAAGGAGAGTTATAGATATTGAAAATTTTTTGTAAATATTAATTTTTCAAATACACCGTACCTTTAAAACATTGCTTTTAAAACAATTAAGAGAAGGCTTTAACAAGTACAAAAAAAGACAGCCCCCTTTGACTAGGAGACTGCCTGTTCACATTATTTAAATAAGCACTGTTTATATGTTGAGGTTTAGAATATGGAATTAAAAGAACAAAAGCGCGGGCGACTTGGTCAGCCCCGACAAGCATAAGGCGATTCTAAATAGAAGGCGTTCTTTGCCTTCAATTTAGAATTGACTTATGACCTCGAGGGGCTAGGCGCTCGAGCTGGATGCAGAAACGTTATCCACAGTTCAAGAATTTTATAATTTCCTTAACAAAGAAAAAGACGTTGCATTATGCAACGTCTTTTAAAAGATGACCCATACGGGATTCGAACCCGTGTTACCGCCGTGAAAGGGCGGTGTCTTAACCGCTTGACCAATGGGCCATATATATATTATTATCTGGCGGAGAAGGAGGGATTTGAACCCTCGCGCCGCTTACACGACCTACACCCTTAGCAGGGGCGCCTCTTCAGCCACTTGAGTACTTCCCCAGATATATGGCTCCGCAGGCAGGACTCGAACCTGCGACCGATCGGTTAACAGCCGATAGCTCTACCACTGAGCTACTGCGGAATAAAAACATAAACTTTTTTTCTAAGAGATGGTGGGCCTGAATGGACTCGAACCATCGACCTCACGCTTATCAGGCGTGCGCTCTAACCAGCTGAGCTACAGGCCCATTTGGAGCGGGTGAAGGGAATCGAACCCTCATCATCAGCTTGGAAGGCTGAGGTTTTACCACTAAACTACACCCGCATTTATTTAGTTAAAAAGGGCGACTGATGGGAATCGAACCCACGAATGCCTGAACCACAATCAGGTGCGTTAACCACTTCGCCACAACCGCCACAGTAAAAATGCTTAAAATTTTCGAAAGAAAAGGTGGCTCAGGACGGAATCGAACCGCCGACACAAGGATTTTCAGTCCTTTGCTCTACCGACTGAGCTACTGAGCCATAAGTTTTCGGCTTCCGCTAAGCTTCAAATCTCTTCGTCAGCTCCTTCACTTACATCCTCACGTATTAATATACGCTCCGGTGTTCACTCAGTCACTTCCTCGACCATTTCGCTTATCGAAACCCTTATCTAGGGTACAATTTTCTAATTTGATATGGCGGTCCCGACGGGAATCGAACCCGCGATCTCCTGCGTGACAGGCAGGCATGTTAACCGCTACACCACGGAACCGTAAAATTTATGATTGGTTGCGGGGGCAGGATTTGAACCTGCGACCTTCGGGTTATGAGCCCGACGAGCTACCGAACTGCTCCACCCCGCGATAATAATAATTATTAATGGTTTTCTATGCTCTTTGTATTTACTTATTAAAATCCGTACTGCTTCTAGGATGATAAAAGTGGAGGAGGAAGAGGGATTCGAACCCCCGCGGGGTTTGACACCCCTGTCGGTTTTCAAGACCGATCCCTTCAGCCAGACTTGGGTATTCCTCCGTTGGTATTACAGATAAATGGTGGACCTTGTAGGACTCGAACCTACGACCGGACGGTTATGAGCCGTCTGCTCTAACCAGCTGAGCTAAAGGTCCCTTAATTTGGTAGCGGCGGAGGGAGTCGAACCCACGACCTCACGGGTATGAACCGTACGCTCTAGCCAGCTGAGCTACACCGCCAAATTAGGATGATATTTAAAACACATATGGTGGAGCCTAGCGGGATCGAACCGCTGACCTCCTGCGTGCAAGGCAGGCGCTCTCCCAGCTGAGCTAAGGCCCCAAATTGTAAAAGAAAATGGTCGGGAAGACAGGATTCGAACCTGCGACCCCTTGGTCCCAAACCAAGTGCTCTACCAAGCTGAGCTACTTCCCGTTATGGCGCGCCCGAGAGGAGTCGAACCCCTAACCTTTTGATCCGTAGTCAAACGCTCTATCCAATTGAGCTACGGGCGCATATTAAAAAATTAAGATGGTGCCGAGGACCGGAATCGAACCGGTACGGTAGTCACCTACCGCAGGATTTTAAGTCCTGTGCGTCTGCCAGTTCCGCCACCCCGGCAACATATTAAGAGCGGAAGACGAGGTTCGAACTCGCGACCCCCACCTTGGCAAGGTGGTGTTCTACCACTGAACTACTTCCGCATATGCTGACAAAAAAATTTATATGGTGCGGGTGAAGGGACTCGAACCCCCACGTCACAAGGACACTAGATCCTAAGTCTAGCGCGTCTGCCAATTCCGCCACACCCGCATATAAATGGTGAGCCATGAAGGATTCGAACCTTCGACCCTCTGATTAAAAGTCAGATGCTCTACCAACTGAGCTAATGGCTCATCTTAAAAGTATGAAAAAGATGAAAGTTTTTGTAGTTGTTTCTCGACGTCCAAGTCTCAGAAAGGTTATGCAAGAAGCAGCTCGATTTGTACGCTGTAGTAACGCTTCGTAGCTTACTCGATCGTGCTCTACCAACTGAGCTAATGGCTCATCTTAAAATTCACTCTTAAAATGAGTGGTGCCGGCAAGAGGACTTGAACCCCCAACCTACTGATTACAAGTCAGTTGCTCTACCAGTTGAGCTACACCGGCGTAATAAAAAGTAATAATATGTTATGGTGGAGGATGACGGGATCGAACCGCCGACCCTCTGCTTGTAAGGCAGATGCTCTCCCAGCTGAGCTAATCCTCCGTAATAAGAA
The DNA here is from genome assembly GCF_042433335.1 of Metabacillus herbersteinensis. Lineage (NCBI taxonomy): Bacteria > Bacillati > Bacillota > Bacilli > Caryophanales > Bacillaceae > Metabacillus > Metabacillus herbersteinensis. The sequence goes on along the minus strand of NZ_JBHLVO010000028.1, from coordinate 128 downwards.
CAACACATATCTATCGGTGTGTTGTCCAATGTCTTGCCCGGCAATGTCCTACTCTCACAGGGGGAGACCCCCAACTACCATCGGCGCTGAAGAGCTTAACTTCCGTGTTCGGTATGGGAACGGGTGTG
>NZ_JBHLVO010000027.1:0-70687 GCF_042433335.1 Metabacillus herbersteinensis | reverse complement strand
CCCTATTCCTCCATGTAGTATCATAGCTTCGCTTGTTATACGAGATCATTGTCCCAACCAGCCTCAATCATGTTTCTACAAGTAGGGGGCGAACTGTAGCATCCAGGTGATAAAACATAAATTTTTTTAAGCTCCGTCTTGCAAAGGGGAACTTTTATAGATTAAGACGTTCAGTAAAAACAGGGATTTAAAATACAATAAATTACTTCGTATTAATTAAAGGGGTTAAATGAAATTGAAACTGAATAAAGATATAGAATGTTACATTGGTGACCAAATTAAGTCGCGGGATTTGGAAAGACAAAGTTTAACAAACGGACATTTTGAAGTAGACATTTACTTTTTTAAATCCTTATGTGATTTAGCATTAATACGATCTTGTATTTCTGAACCGCTGCTTAAGAGCCCATCACCAGAGGAGTTCGCAAAAAAATTGAATTCTGTACTTTCTTGCAAACGGTTAGATGACGTGGATCAGATTCAGTCCAAACTGCTTCAGGGTAAGGCACTAATTAATTTTGATAGTCAATTATGGGCTCTTACAGTAGCTGATACTATAAACAATAAACCAGCCCAGGCAACCATCGAAACAACAGTACAAGGTCCATCATTGACACTTGCAGAAAATCGGATGGCCAGCATCAATCTGATTAGACAAAGATATCCTTCATCAGGACTTTTGGTAATGGAAAAGTCAGTCGGAAAGATCTCTCAAACCAAATTGTCAATTCTTTATGACGAACAGTTAGTAAAAGAACGGGTATTACAAGAACTACTTCAACAAATAGATAGGATAAATGCTGACATTGTTCAATCCCACGGTCAACTTGATAACCTGATGTCACAAAGGAAAATTCGATTGTTTCCTAGTATGTTAATAACAGAAAGGCCGGATCGCATCGCTCTCAATCTAGCTCAAGGAAAGGTGATCGTTTTAATGGAGGGAAGCCCTTATGCTTTAATAGCCCCAGCGGTTTTTTTTGACTTTATGGCGGCTATGGACGATGTATACCAATCGTTTTTAGTCAGTAAGACGTAGTCATCCTTCGGTATGTGGCCTTGTTATTAACAATCACTCTCCCTGCTTTATATATAGCGATAGTTTCCTACAATCCAGTAATTTTTCGAATCCAATTAACAACATCCATTGCGGGAAGCCGGGCGGCTGTTCCTTATCCTTCTTTTATAGAAGTGTTTATCATGCTTTTTTTAATTGAAGCCCTGGTGGAGGCAAGTATTAGACTACCCAAATCTATAGGGCCAACGGCAACAACGGTTGGAGGGCTAATTTTGGGTCAGGCTGCCCAACAAGCTGGCTTAATTGGCAGTATTATGATTATCATAACGTCGACTGTTGCTATCTCAAACTTTGTTATACCAATAAATGCAATGAGTTTTGCCATTCGCGTTGTTAAATATCCTTTAATTATTCTAGCTATATTTTTTGGAATTACAGGAGTCATTTCAGGTGTTTACTGTTTTTTATTATATTTAGCTAATATGAGGAGCTTTGGAGAACCATATTTAAGGATTTTTATTGGAGAGGATTCTCCCTCAGGTTATAAGAAAGGTGATATTGCTTGAATCGCTATTTCTACTATCTTGTCATCCTATGCATGCTCATAAACACGATTGTTTATGTTCCGAGAGTATTAATTGAAGCTCGGTATCATGGTGCAATCACTGCTATTATTATCGCAATTCCATTAGGATCATTACTTGCTTTCTTGTTTTACAGGGGGATGCGTAGCTTTCCCGGTTTGGGAATTCCTGAAATATTTAAACAGTATTTACCTGCATACCTCCGCTTTCCCATCTTAGTTTTTCTGGGAATTATGTGGTTCGCAGCTGGATCTATTGTTGTAGTTGCTTTTTCACACATTACTCTAAGATTTTTGAATCCAAATGCCTCATTAACTAATATGGTACTTTGCTTCGTTCTTGTAGGATGCTGGACAGCGACCTTCTCGTCGTCAGCCATTCTATTTGGATTAGAAATCATTTTATTAATTGCTCTCCCCATTCAAGGGTTTATTATCTACAAGGCTTTTCAAAACGAAGCGTTCGATTGGAATGCTGTGTTAGCCATGTCTGAATATGTGCTGGTTATCCCCTCATGGGATACTCTTTCTGCCGCAACTTACCTATTTACAGGATACATATCAATATTACAATTTAACCGACTGTTTGAATGGAAGAAACGGCTCCATTATTTTTGGATTATCCCGATTGCCGGAATCAGCATCAGTTTTAACACTTTCTTTATCCCAATAGGAATCCTTGGTACACTGGCCGTCGATGATTATTTGGATATATGGGTAAATACATCTGATTCTCTTCGAATGCAGTATGGATTGATTGAAAGGGTGGTGTTCTTATATCTTTTTCTGTATATCGGTTTGTCCCTTATCTTTATAACAACGTGCTGGCATGTGGGTACTGAATTAGTAAAGAGTGTGTTTCCTAAACAACCAAAATTTCTTAAATGGGTTATTGTTGGGACAGTCGGTGCGGGTACTCTATTGTATTCCCATTTTTTTAACGAAAAACAGTTATATCATTATGCACAGCAATGGTTCAACCTGCGGTTTGCAGTGGAGTTATTATTGGTAACCATAGTTTTCATTCTAGGACGGAGGAAAAAACATGCGTAGGATTGCGGGGATTTTTATCATTGTATCCTTGCTGTTTTCATCAGGTTGTGGGTTTAAGGATATTGATAAACGTTTTTTTATAGTCGCAATTGGTGTAGATAAAGGTAAAGAAAAAAATACGAAGTGACAATAAAACTGGTTATTCCATCCCCAACAATTGAGCCGGGTAAGTCTAAATTTCAATTGGTAAGTCGAGAGGCTGACAGTATACCGGAAGCACTAAAATTAATGAGGTCTGATGTAGACAAAGATTTGGATATGGGACATTGCAAAATAGTCATCTTAAATAGTGAATTAGGGCAAGAAAATTTTCCAGAAACATTATATTGGTTTATAAGGCGTCATGATGTTCAGCGAATCGAATATATAGCTTTGGCAGAACCCTCAGCGAAGGCCTTATTGGAGTTAAGTCCAAAGTCGGAACGCTTGGCCGCAAATTCATTGTTTCTAATCTTTGGGCAAGAAGGCACAGAAACCCCACTTATTGTTACGGTATATATGTATGATTTTTATAGCCGAATGTTAGAAAAAGGAAAAGATCCATATTTACCTATTATTACAATAAGAGAAGAGGCATATGAGATTAATCGTGTGGCACTTTTCAATAAAGAAAAAATAGTAATGACTCTGTCAACGGAAGAAACGGGGATTTTTTCCCAATTAGTTAGGAAACAATCACAGGTAGTAATAAAAGCAAGTGAAGGTGGACTTAATTACGTATTATCCGTCGAAGATTATGATCATAAGTACTATATCTCCGAATCCAACCCTCACAATCCTCAAATCAATATGGATGTAACTATAAAGGCAGTAGCTGAGGAATCAAATCAACCTTTGTTTGATAAGGATTGGACAAAATTAGAGGAAATAGCTGAGAAACAGATTAAAGATCGTTACCTGACTCTATTTGAACAAATGAAGAGAAACGAGGTCGATCCCATTGGATTCGGACTTAGATATATTGCCACTCATCACAATGGCGAAAAGGATTGGGAAAAATGGAATCAAATATATCCTAAAGTGAAATTTAATGTGAAAATCAATGTAATCTTAAAAGGAACAGGAGTAATCAAATAGAACAGGAAAAACTAAAATTCCATTGCTTAAAAATATTCTTTTAAAACCATTAGTTAGCACGACATAATTAATTTTAATTAGCAATATTATAGAGTGGAGTAGTAAAGAATAGCCAATAAGTTAATGGAGGTAAAGCTATGGGAGTAGTAAAATATACTAGTTCTGATATTTCTCTTTTGGCAAGGTTGATAAGAGCGGAAGCAGAAGGAGAAGGAACTAAAGGTATGTTACTGGTAGGAAACGTTGTAATAAATCGTGTGAGGGTTGACTGTGCCGAATTCAAAGAGGTACGTACAATCAGGAAAGTCATTTATCAAAAAACTGCCTTTGAGGCACTTGAACATGGTTATTTTTATCAACGTGCAAGAGAAAGTGAAAGAAGACTGGCGCGGCGAGTAATAAAAGGGGAAAGATTCTGGCCAGCGAAATTTAGTTTATGGTTTTTTAGACCTCCAGGTGATTGCCCTCCACAGTGGTATAATCAGCCGTTAGTAGGGCGATATAAGCGCCATTGCTTCTTTGAACCAACAGGTGAACATTGTGAAGATGTTTATCAAACGTTTTAGGTTCCTGATACAACGTCCACGAGGATTTAAGGCTGTATATCCATCTGCTCCAGGCGTACGTTTGCCTGTGTTTTTGCTGCGTTACTCTCCTAATTGACAAAAGTAAATTGCTTCACTCCGCAAGAGTAAGTGCTGAAGCTTTCGTACTTTTCGGGGTCCCGCCACATGCCCATCAAGCTAATCCAACGAATGCTTAGAGTAGAGCCGTTTCCGCAAGAAACCTTCTATGCTGTCTGAAGAAAGGCATGCCAAATAAGCCTAAAATAGGTGAAATTTTTAACATTATGCTGCTTTCTTTTGGCACATGGTATACTGATAAACAACACCCAATATATCAAAGACTGTTTTCTTCTCATATCGATGAGATTTTCGTCCATTTTTCTGTAGGAGGTTGAATAGGCGAAGCAGGATCTTTGATAGTTCTTGGGTGCTTTTTTGTATAGCCCTAAATAGAAGATGAAAGTAATCCTTGATGATATAAATCGCTTTGTACTCACTGAGTTCCCTCTTCTGCTTATCAAGGAGTAATTGCCGCATTTGAAACATAGTGGAAGAACAAAGAAGGATGCCAATCAATTGACCATAGAGATGGCATTCTAATCGCTCTCGATTGATTTCTTTACAATGGTCAATTTTAAAGAAGGATTTCCATGTTTTAAACAGTAATTCAATTTGCCAACGCAGGGAGTAAAGATCGTGAATGTGTCCCGTCGGGACTTCTTCAGCCGGAAGATTCGAAATATAAACGTTCATCGCACTTAAACGCTTACTTCGTTCTTTCATGACAATGCCCTTCTTCTTCTCCTTTAGCGCCTGATTTTCCCAACGTTTCCGTGTTTGTTCTTCTGTAAGTCGATGGATAATGACTCTACTCGGCAACTTTTGATACTGGCCAATGTAAGCATCAGAGATCTCATATGTTTCTCCTGGTTTTAATTGATGCATAATCTCTTCCATATCTAATTGAATATACTTGGTTTGCTTTTTGACCGTTCCATTTTTGAAGTATTCGGGATGAAGATTCCTTTGATAAATCCGAGTGTTTAATTTTAAGCGAGAGATATAATAGGCTCCTTCCTCATCTATTTGATGGAGATCTTTCAAGTCAAAATATCCTAAATCGCGTATACATAAATCACCTGTTTGAACCGTTTGTAAGCAAGTGGAACCATAGGTTTTATCATTTTGTTTACCTGGTCCTGGGTGAACGTGTAAGAATTGACCATTGAGAAGATCATATTCTAATTGAATCTTCACGCCAGCTGTATGGCTACTGCCTCCAGATCCTTGATAGGATGAAGCAAACACATCTGGAAGTTGAAAAGTAGTAGAATCCAAGATTCGTATACGCTGAAAATTAGAAGTGTAGCGATGAGGGAGAACCTGAGAAGTATATAGCTTTTGAGTAAGTAAGGAAGTTAATACGTGTTGTAAGAGCTTGACAGCAGAAGGGTAAAAACGTTGATTAAGTCCTTCAGGACTTATCAATACCCCCGTCGAAGATTCTAAACTACTACATAACTGTGTCAAGGAAGTACTCGCAACTTTTTGGCTTAACCACACGCACAACGCTATTAAATCTTTCGCTTGGTACTTACTTGTCCTTTGAACAAAACCTACCTTTTTGGCAAGCTGTTGGAGAGCTTGTGGAGACAAGGATCGTTGTAATTCCTGTGAAAAAAGGGCAAGTTCATCTGAAACCTCTTGACACATAAAAACACCATCCTTTCCATCATATTACAGAAAGAATGGCGTTTTTTTCGTTTTGGGGGAAATGATTTACTAGCTTGATTGGCATGTACCCCATTATAAGCACCTAAAGTTGGAGCTGAGTTCCATCAGGAAATAACAATAAACTTTTAAAAAGGAGATGCGGCTAATGAGAGAGGAGTGGATATTTGCTAATAAACACTTATCAAAAATTTCGATTTCTTCAAATCCAAACAACGAGCCTGTATCGATTCATGGATACTCTAATCATTTGAGGTGTATTGGTATAGGAACTGATGCAGCTGTTTTTCAATCCATTGATGTTTCAGCTTATGTGTTTAAAATGTATGCTGATTATAAAATTCAAAAGGTTCAAATAGAGGGGAAAGTCTATGAAACATTAGGAGACTCACCCTATTTTTCAACATGTTTTGGTTACAAAGATAATTACCTTGTTATAAACTACGAGGATGGAATCACTTTATATGATTGTTTACTTCAAGGTATTCAAATTCCAAAACAGGTTATTGAAGATATCGATCAGGCAAGGGAATATGTGCGGCAAAAAGGATTAAATCCTCGTGACATCCACTTAAAAAATATTTTACTACAAAATGGGAGAGCGAAAATAATTGATGTCTCCGAATATGTTCAGCCAGGAAATGATTTAAGATGGGAGCATTTGAAAAAGGCATATGATCATTATTACCATTTAATTAAGGGGAAACCTGTTCCACTCCAATTAATAGAAACGATTCGAAAAAGATATAATCATAGGAGCAATCATTCTCCCACTTTTGAATAGTTTATGGATAATACTACAAGTTTCTTACAAAATTTTTGAAATAAGAGGATTATTCTCAATAAGTGCTTTTCAGGAGAGAGGAGGAAAGGGAGATTTCAATTTTGCGTACAATTCGAAAGTTTTATCAATTTTTTGTAGACAAACCTATTAAAAAAGGAGAAGTTTTAAACGATCACTACGATGTTTTGAGAGTTATAGGAACTGGAAGCTATGGGATTGTTTATCTGTGTAAAGATTTGGAGACAAAGGAGAATAGGGTGGTCAAACAGCTTCGTCCAAGTAAGCGCCGTAACAAAAAAGTGGTTGAAATGTTTGAGAATGAAATCTCTGTTTTACGTGTACTGAACCACGAAAGTATACCAATATTATACGAGGCTTTTTTAAATAACGGACATTTATTTTATGTAATGAGCTTCATTGAAGGCGATAATCTGGAAGATCAAATTTTTTTTGGTAAAAAAACGTTTAATGAGAAAAAGTCTCTACTCATTCTATCTCAGCTACTCGAATTAATTGATTATCTTCACAAAAAGGATATTTACCATCAAGATTTACGCATTCCAAACATTTTACTAACAAACAATGAGCTTTTTTTGATCGACTTTGGTTTGTCAAAGCATAAAGTCGCAGTTGATCCATTCCACCCATCATCTAGTTCTTCACCGAATAAACAAAAAGATATCATAGAAATGAGACAACAAGACTACTATGATTTGGGAGAAATACTTTTATATTTGCTTTATACGACGTACTCTTCTAAAAACAAAAAAGCCCTTCCTTGGACAGAAGAACTTTCTTTAGAAAAGGAAACCATTTATTTGCTAAAAAGACTACTACAAATTGAAGAACATTACTCAAATACTAGTGAAATTTCAACCGACCTACAGGACGCGCTATTAAAGCAAAAGAAAAGGTGCATGAATTAACCATAGGGTGGAAGATTAGCTACTGCTTCGGCCTTTCCGCTTGTAGTGGTTACTTCCATTCATTGGAGATCGTTTATACCGTTGATTGCTACTGCTGCTGCCTCGACGATAATAACCATGTCTTCGCTCGCTGCTACCTTGGGAGAGTTGCTTGATTTGTTTCAATATTTTTTTAAACATTTTTTACCTCTTTTCATGTTTTTTAGAGCTCTTTGTTTTTGTTTAGTCTAGCATAGATTTAGGACAAAACTTAATAATTAGTACTAACCTCAACCCTAAGTCCATCCTACTTTACTTGTCTAAAGGCTCGTGAATTAATATCGGTTTTCCACATGATTTAATTGTGTACTTTGCATATACTCCTTTTATTTACATATTTTGCATGCCCTCTAACCGGTTTATAAAACTTGGAAAATTATACACTTTCTTTAGATTCTACTCCAGAAGGTAGTTCTTTTTTCTCCTTTGATAGAAACCAACCGCATAATGCGATTAGAACGAGCACCACATAAAATGTTATTTTCCATTCAGGTGATTTGGCAAACCCTTCAGGCAATACTGCTAATCCTGGATGTGATAACGTATAAACAGACAGCTTTACTCCAACCCACCCTACAATGAGAAAAGCAGCAATTTCCAAGCCTGGTTTTGTATGAAGCAATTTCACAAAGGAATTAGCAGCAAAGCGCATAATAATTAAACCGATTATTCCACCAGCAAAGATAACGAGGAATTTCCCCCCATCTAGCCCGCCGATTTGGGGAAGATTTGTATTTGGAAGTGTAACTGCTAGTGCTACTGCTGCAAGAATGGAGTCAACTGCAAATGCAATATCGGCCAACTCTACCTTGAAAACAGTTCCCCAAAATCCTGATTGTTTCTTTTCCTCTGCTTTTTTATTCTTTTCTTTTCCTTTATTTACGATCAGCTTTCTAACAATATGATTGGCTGCAATAAATAAAAGATAAAGAGCACCTATCGCTTGAACCTGCCATACATCGACAATGAAGGAAATCGCAAATAGTGAAGCAAAGCGGAAAACAAATGCACCCGCAAGTCCATAAAACAGTGCTTTCTTTCTTTCCTCTTCTGGAAGATGCTTGACCATGATGGCTAAAACAAGTGCATTATCCGCTGCTAATAGTCCCTCTATTGCAATTAAAAGTAAAAGTACCCAGCCATATTCTAATAAAATTGAAAGTTCCACGTAATCTTATTCCTCCTTTGGTAATTCTGTTATTACGTATTCTCAATGAGATTATATTTTTCTTTAAGAGATTGTGGAGCTATTTTTACAATTCTTTCCAGAACAAAGCCTGCGATAACAACATCATCTATGATCCCAATGAAAGACAGGAAGTCTGGAATCAAATCAAAAGGAAAGAAGGCATATGTGAGAATCATTAAGACACCAAGTGCTTTTTTATGAAGCTGTACATCCTCTGATACGAAAAAATCTTTTAAAAAGGGGAGGGATTTCCAAAATTTCAACATGAATTTAATTCTTTTTAGATACTTGAACAAAAGAACCACCCTTTTCTAATTTTTAAAAAAGTCTAGTAGAATTATTGATTAGACCTTGAATGGTTCATCAATTTCTACGAAAATCGTTTCTTTTTATATTAACTGGAATCTTCTCCCTTAAACATATTACTGGATAATTTGAACGATATCTCGGTCCCTACTCTCTACACCTTTGTTAAAAGTGAGCCTTGTTTTAAAATGATACGATACTTCTTGTGTTGAAACTGGGACAGAAGCTGGCAACTGAAAAGTAAATGGAATTTTTTTGAATTCTTCTGAATGAATATGTGTTGATGTTAAAATCGTTGTTGTATCGATTACTTTTTCTATAAGTGTAGTTTGATCACTCAAAACTAAATCACAGTCAATTCGCTTTATTTGTTGTTCGATGGTACCTCCTTTGATCAAAAAATACCCATGAACTGGATCACCAAGCTTATACGTTTCCTTTTGCAGGATAAGATTGATTTGTGCTGAACCTATTCCTAAAAGAGACATGTATTTCCTCAGTATCAACAAACACCCTCCTGGATTATTTTTAGGATTATTTAACACTTGATTAGTTGAACTTTACATATTTGTCATCAATACGCTTTTCAATTTTTTCAATTCGTTCCTTATCTTTCAGAAGCTCTTCTTTGTTTTTTCTTATCAGTTCAGAAAAGGTTAATTTTTTTACTTTTTTCATCACGTTATCTCCCCTCTCTTTTGTTGTTGATATGTTAAAATAAGATCGTCTAATTTCTCACTTTGCATAATTGATTGATTACTATTGAGCCCGTTTGCTTTAACAAGCAGCGTTAGTTTAACAGCCTCCTTTACTATAGCCTCAAGTAAATGCTGTTTATTTTCCATACTCTTACCCCCCCACCTGAATTTTCCAAATAAAAAAACCTTTACCAACAGGTAAAGGTTTTTTATACATATAAAGACCTTTACCACCAGGTAAAGGTCTTGCTAACAACATTATGTTGCCAACAAAGCCGAGAGTGACAGCACTCCGAAATGACGACTTTGTTGTAAAAGCTACTCCCCTTTAGGAGAACTATTAAACTATTTAAAGTAAATATAATATACTCTCTATAAACATGTCAAATATTATTTTTAAATTGGGGTACGTGGCTGGACCCCTTTTATAGAATTTTTCTCAAACAATATCCTAATACTATACTTTATAGAACATTAAATAACCGATTATCCATTGATTATAGCTTATTAATTATTCATTACTTAGAAAGTGAGGATATGATGTTGATTAATTGTAATACATTAATTTTTTCTGCTTCTATTGGTAATGGGCATAATCAAGCTGCCAAAGCACTACAAGAAGAGTTTGAGAAAAACGGGTATACATGCGAAATCATCGATACATTTAAGTTAGTTAGTCCGGCATTTCACAAAGTAGTTTTAGAAAGTTATTTGCAAATTTTAAAGTTCAGTCCGATTGTTTGGGGGAAATTATATCAGCATACAGAAGAGCATCCTTGGTTTTTGATAATGGACCAATTCGGAACATTTTTCACGGAACGTCTGTACTCAATTATCCAAAAACATAAATGTAAGTCGTTAATTTCAGTGCATCCTTTTTCGACAGCTATATTGTCAAAATTGAAGAGGAAAAAAAACTTAGATATTCCATTATATACTGTAATTACTGACTTTGTTATGCATCCAGCATATATTCGAAACGAAGTTGATGGATATTTTACAGCTTCAGATCATTTAGATTATTTTGCAAACTTATATAATATACCAATATCAAAGTTCTACTCAACTGGAATCCCGATTTGTTCTATACCAGCTTTAAAGAAACCAAAATGGAAGGTAAAGTATGAATTACAGTTAGACCCGGAGAAAAAAACGATATTAATCGCAGGTGGTGCGATCGGATTAACAAAATTCACCAAGATATTAAAAACTTTAAACGCTATAGAAGACAAGCTTCAACTTGTCTGTATAACCGGTCATAATAAGAAAGCAAAAGCAAAAATTGAACAACTGGAAAGTAAGCATGAGATAATTAGTACTGGTTTTACAAATAGGTTTACCGATTATTTAAGGGCTAGTGATGTTATTCTTTCTAAAGCAGGTGGATTAACAATGGCGGAGTCATTAGCTTGTGAAACTCCGATCTTAATACATCAACCCGTACCAGGTCACGAAGAACAAAACGCACAGTATTTAATGAATTATGGAGCAGCTGTAAAAGCTGAAATTTGCGAAGAGATTCCTGTTATATTAGAACACATTTTATTTAATGAGCGTTATTATGAAGCGATGGTACAGAACATCAAAAAAATTCAAAATCCTTATGCTGCCAAAGAAATCATTAGTGAAATAAGTAAAAGTGTAAACTACAAAAAGGAAGCAACAACAAATCAACAATCCCACGATTAATTTCTCGTGGGATTGTTGATTGTGGCCAGTAGGGATTAAAAAGAGGTAATGAGGCACTGAAATGACAATTTTTCTATCCTAAAACCTTTCCCTAAATCAAAATCCCTATAATTCATCCAAGATACGTTAAAAGGAATCTCTTAGCGTGGGAAAGTGATAAAAGTTGGCGGTACCCCAATAAGTAACAGGGATTATTAAAAGATACGAATAAATATTTGGTTACCCAGCTTAGGCAGATGCCTATTGGAATGTATTTCTGAACAATATGAGTCAACAACCTATCTATCATATCAATCCCTCATTTCTATCACGCCATTATCTAAATAGCGGATATCTGCATATCCTTTTTTTCGGCGGTACCAGATTATCAGGATCGACACAAAGATTAATACGACGGAAATGACTTGCGCCATCCGAAAATATTCGGTAAGCATTAAGCTATCCGTTCTCATTCTTTCGATAAAGAAACGCCCGAACGAGTAGTAGATAATGTATGTCAAAAACAACTCACCACGCCTTAAATTTGCACGTCGGAGGGACATCAACACGATAAATCCGCCAAAATTCCAAAGAGACTCATATAAAAACGTAGGATGATAATACGTTCCTTCTATGTACATCTGGTTTATGATAAAATCGGGCAAATATAGATTTTCGAGAAATTCCCGCGGTACGGGTCCCCCATGGGCTTCCTGATTGATAAAATTTCCTCAGCGTCCAATTGCCTGAGCCAGAATCAGGCTTGGTGCAAAAATGTCAGTAAGTTTCCAGAACGAAATTTTTCGTACCTTCGCAAACACTATTATCGTCAATACTGCACCGATTAGTACACCGTGCATGGCTAGTCCGCCTTCCCAGATAGCAATAATTTTATTGGGATGTGCGGAATAATATTCCCATTTAAAAATCACGAAATAAGCGCGTGCAAATAGGATAGAAATCGGAAGCGCAAAAATGACGAGATCAACAAAGGTATCTTTTGGCAGTAAACGTCGCTCGCTTTCACGCGTGGCGAGCCACAGACCAATTAAGGCCCCGGACATGATAATTACACCGTACCAGTAAATTTGGAACGGACCGAGAGTGATCGCAACCTTGTCGATCGGTTCAATCGTAGTTTCCATATTCTCACTCCTCGTTTTTTACACCATAAAAGTCGCTAAACATAAGATTCCCTTCAATTTTTAAGCTGTTAGATCTAAATTACACCTTTTTATGCACTTGGCACCTGGGACATGACTTGTCCTTCAATACGTTTAAAGATGTCATCTAAATCACGACCTGTAATTGTTAGACCATGATTCTTAAGTCCAATGATTGCCCTAGATGGATCATCGGCATTTCGTACTAAATCTGCTACAGTTTTCGCCAATTGAATCGTACCGCAAGGGTAGTTAATTTCCGTTGCTGGTACACCATCCATCCATGCATGAATATGAACAATTGCCCCCACTTTTGAATGCTCTTTATAAATCATCCAATGTTCAATTGCATCAACCGACGCTCTTTTTGGAGAAATACGAGGAGGAACACTTATTTCCATCGCATTTTTTTTGGAATTAAACCCATTGATATATAAAATATCTTGGCCAATTACTCGCATATTAGCTTTGTTGACACCGCTAGCACTCATCCAAAAGCTTTTATCATCGTGTCGGCTGCTTAGATTCCCATAGCTAAGACCACCTATACTGTATAATTTTTTTAACTGACGCATATCACGAGATGATAAATATTTATCAAGTGGAAAGGGTGCAGGTAATAAATTCATTTCATCTAATTTTTTGCCTGATACGTACATTTTTTGTGTGATATCGTTACCATGCCATAAATCTTGATCCAAATCATCCACAAAATGATTGTCAATCACTAATTGAGCCGATGCGACCGGTTCTAATCTTTCATAAATTTTTTGGAAAAAGTCTTTTTCTTCATTTTGATAACTTAATTTGTAAAATCCTTGTTCAGGAGTAATAAAATAAACATCTGTTTTTTCCTTATTATTCACAATGAAAATTAAATGGTTCGCTAAAGATCTAATTAGATATGGATAAGCAGCTTCAAATATATTTTCCGGTTCTTCATTTTTCTCTAGTATCGATACGACAAAAGTCGCTTGTGCCTTTCTACGAAACGGACGTGGTTTTTCTTGTTCGATCACATTAAATACAATCCTAATATTTTCAACTGGTTCTTCATAAAACTCGTATCCTTCAGTTGAAAATTTTTCCTTTAATCCTTCCGTATACCATGTGAGAAAAGGAGTTTTTTCGCCACCTGTTATTGTAAAGTTCTTCATTTTTGTCTTCCTCCTAACTTCTATCAAATTGTTACGGTTCGAAAACCACTTTGCTTGCTGCACGATTTTTCTTATTTGAAGCAGTACCAAGAGCATTTCGGTAATCTTCTATTGGAAATCTGTGCGTAACCAATGGTGATAGATCGACTTTTCCAGTACGCATTAATTCAATCGCTATGTCAAACGTTCGTGTGCTTTTTCCTTGAAACACCTCCGTACTATAAGCAAAGCTTCCTTTGACATCTAACTCATTTAGCCAAACTGTCGTCCAATCAATTCCGTCCATTATGCCGGCTAGACCTAACAGAACAACTTTTCCACCGTTGTTAGAGAATCGAAGTGCATCATTGATACTCTGTTTTTTTCCAACACATTCAAAGACAATATCTGCACCTCCTTGAATTACTTGAGGACCAAAAAGGGGTTTTAATACCTGCCCTTTAAGAATTCTTGTTAGGTCATCTACATAAGTATGTTTTCTAAGCTGGATTATATTGTTAGCCCCATAATTGGACGCCAACTCAGCTTGAAATTGATGTTTCACCAATGTAACAATTCTGCACGGGATTTCCAGTGCTCGAATAGCCGCAATGACACATATCCCAATCACTCCTCCTCCTATGACCAATACAGTGTCATTTTTACTTGGTGGATTTCTTAGAACACTATGTAAAGCGCAGCTAAAAGGCTCTACCATCACGCCGTTTAAATCATTCACAGCTGCTGGGAGTTTAAATGCTTGACTTTTGTGAGCCACTATAAACGAACTCCATCCCCCACCTGTGTCACGACAAGCTCCTATTAACAAACCTGGTGAAAGGTCTCCTTCAGTTTTATATGCGCACAAACTAAAATTACCCTTAAGGCAGGTGGGACAAGGATGTTCTATACCTCTTGATACACACGACAAAATAGGGTCTATAACAACTCGATCTCCGCTATTTAAATCAGTAACTTGTGAACCTACTTCCTCAATTTCTCCTACGATTTCATGACCGATTGTGAATGGGAACGAAACAAATGGTGAAGTAGCAGGACTATCATTTAAAAAAAGAAGATTAAGATCACTGCCACAAATACCGCCATATTTCACCTTTACTTTAACCCAGTTTTCATTCGGGAGCTCCGGCTCCGATTGTTCGTGAAATCGTAAACAGGATAGCCGAGCATTCCAATAAACAGAAGGAATAAATCCTCCGATTATTTTACTGAATATATAGTGGGGTATTTTATAATCGAATTGCAAAACTTTCAACACATATCACCTAGTTTCTTCAACAATTTCATATAATAATTTTCCCCGACAATTTCCTTACTATTCATTTTTTTGATAAATATGGAAAGTATTTTCCTGAAAAAAGAAACTATTTTGAAGTGAGAAAGAGAAAAATAGTTTTATGGTTATAATATTTAAGGTCTTATGAATCGGAGGAATTTGACTATGAATACAATAAACAAACAGGCATTAATGGTTTATAACCCGTTTTCTGGAAAAAAGGGATCTCATAAAGCCTTTCCGATGCTACTACAAAAACTTTCTGAAATGGGGTATCGATTAACGATTCATCCCATTAAAAAAGCATGCCAAAACAGATGGGATGCGATTTTTATTGCCGGAGGAGACGGCACTGTGAACCAATCGCTCCAATTTTTAGCGGCAGAAGAATATAGGCCCACTGTAGGGGTATTTCCATTTGGAACGAGTAATGGATTTGCAAAATATATAGGTATGTATTGCAATATACAAGCTCTTTCAATTATTGAAAGAGGTAATACAAAACAAATTGACATTGGAAAATTTGGAAACCTATACTTTGCCAACATTGCAGCAGCTGGTTGGTTGTCGGATATTACCTATAAAACTTCTCCTTTCCTTAAATCGTGTTTTGGTGAATGGGCCTATTGCATTCCTTTTCTTAAAACATTTTTTTTGACAAAACAATCAAATACTATTTCAGTTGATGTTTCCACAAATGAAGTAATTTCTGAACTCTCTTTATTTTTAATCATGAATGGAGACTCCGTTGGTCCTTTTGAACGTCTTATCAAGAATTCAACACATAATGATGGTTATTTTCATCTTCTCACTTGTAAAAAATCTGGTTACTTTACGATTTCAGAGGACATCGCGCTCAATCTTGATGGCGAAAAGGCTGATGTAAAAAGCCTGCATTTTAACGTATTGCCCCAGCATCTTCATGTTTTTAGTTAACTTCATATTAAGAACGCCTTATGATGCTTGTATATTTACAAGTAAAATTGGCTATATTGTTAAAAACTTATAAATAGGTGAGATATTTGTATTGTTTTATTGTTAATAAAGTTTCGGGTAATGGCAGAGCACTAAAAATATGGTGTAAAATTGAAAAAAAACTTCAAGAAAAAAACGTTTATTACTGTGTTCATTTTACACAAAAACCAAAACACGCCACTTTATTAGTACAAGAACTTATCAGCAAGAAAAAAGTAACTGTAATTGTTGCGGTAGGTGGCGATGGGACTATCCATGAAGTGATTAATGGATTAGTCGGTACGAATATACCTTTAGGAGTTATTCCTGCTGGCTCAGGAAATGATTTTTCAAGAGGACTAGGTATACCTTTAAAACATGATAAAGCGTTAAAACGTATATTAAGTGGGAAACCAAAAATCATCGATATCGGATTTGTAAATTCCACATACTTTTGTACAGTAGCAGGAATAGGATTTGATGGGGAAGTAGCTCATGTGACGAATGCTTCAATATATAAGAAATTACTTAATTTAATACGGATGGGTCATATTTCATATATCATTAGTGCAATTAAGGTGTTATTCCAATACAAACGAACGGATATTTCTATATTGATTGATAAAAAGCTATACAAGTTTCAAAAGGTGTGGCTAATTGCCGTAGCTAATCTACCTTTTTACGGTGGAGGACTTGTTATTTGCCCAAAGGCTAAAAGCAATGATGGTTTATTTGATATATGTATTGTTCAAGGAATGTCCAAGTGGGAATTTTTAAGTATATTTCCATTAGTTTTTAAAGGAAATCATACATCCTCTCCTTCTATTAAGATAATTAAAGGAAAAGAGCTTGAAATTTATTCCCCAATTCCACTGATGATTCATGGGGATGGGGAAGTGATTGGCCAAACTCCTGCCCGAATTAGAATTCAACCATGTGCATTATATGTTATTTGAGAAACAATTAACAAAACGACGAAGAACCCTCAATTTCATAGTTTTGATGAAGTAAGGGTTCTCATGATTTAAACACAGATTATTTTTTTCATTTCTTCTAAAGCCTCTTCATAATCAAATTCAACTAATGCCACAAACATTTTGTTTATTTCTCCAATGATACTTTTTATGATTTCAATCATGATTTGAATGAAAAACTTCCTTTCTTAACTTGTATTGAATTACAATGATTAATCTTTTAATAATTAGTTACTGATTATTTTCATTGTTTTGTTCTTCAGAAGGTTCTTCAGTTGGATCTGGTTCATCTTCATCAACGCCATTACATCCAAATAGAAATCCTAGGGATAAAACAGAAGATATTAGTACAAGTAAGTATTTTTTTCTTTTCAAAGTTAATTTCTCCCTTCAAGAAATATATTATTTTCTCAGTATCTACCTAATCAAAAAAAATATTCCCTTTTTAAGGTAAAATCAACAATGATGTTAAGAATTTGTAGGGTATTCCCGGAATGATTAGAAAAGAGAAGGATTTAAGTTTAAATTTTCCAAAATTGAAAAAGCTCTTCAGCAAATTCTAGAGAAAAAAGTTCATTTCATACGGTGGAACATCATAATTCCATAATCGGGAGATCGTTCTCCATTTAAAGGGCTCATTTGTTGAAAAGATATAAAAGGAACATACATATTAGTCAAGCTAATATATATGTTCCTTTATTTGTGTTATTACGCAAAATAAGTATTAAAAAAAGCGCAAAATAAATATAAAAGTTATAGGGGGGATTTACTATCTTCAATGGAAAGTTCCATAAACGTCCGTTTTCGGTACTTTTCAGGGATACTAAATTGGATAAATATGTTATGATAGGAAAGAGATTGTGAAGGAATGTATTAAGCTAAAACGATAGTTATCAAATATGTTGTTTAAAAAAGAGGAAATTGATACTTCATTTATGGGGGCTTTCTTGTTGACAATTTTTAAAATTTGGCATATCTTATACTTAACTTAATAATCGGCAGATGTTTATTTTCGCCTTTTTAAATAATTTGGCCATTAGCATTCTTTTAATATTTAATATTTAATATTGACTGGTTGAAAAAGTATCCTAATATAAAAAGGAAGAGTAACGTAAATCGATTTATTTCATAATCAAGGGACTAAATTAAAGTTATACCGATGTTTTCTTTAGAAGGAAGTTAAAACATAGTAATATAACCTATAAAAAGGTAGCTCTTCAAAAAACTTCGCTGAAGTTAGTTGAAGTGAAGCCGACAATTTTCAAGATTCAATGATTTAATATCATCATTGAAGTTTTGAAGTTGTCGGTTTTTTTTATTGAAAAACAACATTTAACCAATAAAAGAAGAAAATAAAATTGTATGAAATTCTAGAAAAATATCACCTTAATTAAAAGGATTTTTTGTACGTTAACATCATTTAAAAAAGGGAGAATTTGAAATGTTAGATTCGCTGAGTTTGTCATCATTGTTAACATTATTTTTTATTATGCTTATTGCTTCTGGGCTAAGTGGACTATTGTTTTTACATCCACGAGTACCCTTGAGTTTTGTTCGCATTCATATTGGTATCGTGGCATTACCGCCTTTGGTTTCCTTAGTGGCTCTTGTTAATAGTAGTGAGAATGGAAATCTTGGTCCTTGGTACCTAGATTCCTTAGCTTGGTTAATGGCTTTCTTTGTTCTTACAATTGGTTTAATCATTCAGCGTTTTTCTGTACGTTACTTAATGGGGGATCGTTCTTATCGAAAATATTTTGCGCTTTTTACTTTCACTACAGGTGCTGCTTCAATTGCATGGTTAAGTGGTGATCTCCGCTTGATGGTTATATTTTGGGGAGCAACTCTCGTCGGTTTAACCTTACTTATAAGTTTAAACAGTGCTTGGAAAATAACTAGTCAAGCAGCCAAGGTTTCTGGTCGATTATTTATGTTAAGTTGGTTTTCTCTGTTATTCGCGATGATTTGGCTTTTTCAAGTCACAGGTCAATGGCAGTTATCATTAGCTCTAACAAATGATAGTTTAGCTCAACTTGGATCATGGGAGAGAACAGGGATTAATTTATTGATTATATTAGCAGTGATAATTCCTGCGGCCCAATGGCCTTTCCAAAGGTGGTTAATTGAGTCTGTTGTTGCTCCTACTCCTGTTTCTGCGATTATGCACGCAGGTTTAGTAAATGCAGGTGGGATTATGCTAACTCGATTTTCACCTCTTTTTAATGGTGATATAGCTTCGATTATGTTACTTATTCTTGCAAGCATTTCTGTATTGATTGGATCTGGAATTAGTTTAGTCCAGGTTGACTATAAACGTCAGTTAGTAGGCTCAACGATTGGACAAATGGGGTTTATGCTCATTCAGTGTGCATTAGGTGCTCATATAGCAGCCATTATTCATCTTATCTTACATGGTTTGTTCAAAGCTACGCTGTTTTTACAGGCTGGTTCGGCAGTACGTCGTTTCGAAGTATCGACTCGCGTTAATGAAAAGTCATCCTATTTATGGATCATGGCTGGTCGGATTTTAGCCTTAGTTGTAGGGGTTGCTTTTTGGCTCATGGCTCCTGGAGAGGGGTATCAATTGATTAGTGCGCTAATCTTAGGGTGGTCATTGTCCGTTTCTTGGACACAGCTCGTAGCTTTTGGAGAGGGGAGAATTGGTCGAATTGCTGGCTTATCATTTTTAGGAGGAGCAGCCATCGTTTATTTTATCATTCATAACCTCTTCTATGAGTGGTTGCATACAACCGTTTTTCAAAGTGTTCAACCTCCAATTTCAGTTGTCATCATTGTCGTATGTCTCTTACTATTTGGTAGTGCTTTAGGTACGTGGGTTGTTCGTAATCGTTCATCTGTTTTCTTCGCAGTACTCTATCTTTGGTTAGTGCGATTAGGTGAAGCAAAACCAAAGTCAGTAGAGAGTCATCCAAACTACCTTAAACAATACTTATCATAAGGAGGTCATCAGTGATGGGTGTAACATCCGTATTAACGAAAGAAAATGCAAAAAAGAAAGATACAGATATTGATTTTCAAGAAAGTGATATTAACGTTTTAATTGAATCTGCTAGCCGAGTGATTGCACCACTTTGGCCTATTTCTACATTTGCAGCACGTAATCCATGGATGGGACTTGAAAAGCAATCTTTTGACCAGGTTGCAGCTTGGTTAAAAAATACTCGTGATGTTGATATATACCCTAGTGCGTCTATGATCCATTCGGCAAAGAGTAAAGGTGAGATTGATGAAGCTTTTGTGAAAATGGGGCTACAGCGTTGGCTTGATTCACATTCCTTTAATATCCCACGGGACGTGGCAGAGCGATTTTGCCATGCTGCACTAAAATTAGTTCCATTACCTTCTAACCTTTTATCATCACGCAAGCTGGAGAAATTGGTAGAGAAATTGGTAGGTAAATTTAGTGGACTGAATACGGATAATATCGAGAATTTTCCAATGCAACCAATAAGTTCGCATGTAGAGAATAAAGATGGTGACAGGTTAGTTAATATTCTTGATCATCATGTCATCAAGTGGTGTAAATTATATCTTGATGACTCTCAGGCAGGTTGGACAATGCCAAATCGTGAGGAAGGTTTCTATCGTGCCTGGCAGCGTCTCATTCAATATGATCCGGCACTTAGTAAAAAGCAACGCGAAAGTTTAAAAGGTTGGCCACAAGAGGCACATATGGCTTTAAAAGAAGCGTTATTCGTACTAGAAATACCTGAATCAGAGATACAGACTTATCTTGAAGGTCATTTACTTTCCTTACCTGGGTGGGCAGGGATGATGCTTTGGCGCTCCCGACAATCGAGCCATGAACATGCACTCCTAACAAAATATTTAGCAGTTCGAATTTCTATGGAATTGGCGCTTATAAAGCCTTACTTACCTTTGACCAATCAACGATCTGGGAAAAGAGTTTCGATTACTCCCCTTATAGCATCTTGGATCCATTGGGGGGACCTTACAATCGAGGAATGGTCACAGATGTCAGCCGCTGAACAAAACGAATATTTATCATTTGCCTACAGCTTTGATGAGAAGCTTCGCAGGAAACTTTGGTTAGAAGCTTGGGAACAAACACACACGGATCGATTAGGTCAGAAGATATTCTCTAAACAACGTGAGACAAACGATAAAAAATCAGCATTAGCTCAATTTGCATTCTGCATTGATGTACGATCAGAACCTTTTCGTCGTCAACTTGAAAAAGAAGGTCCGTTTGAAACGATTGGAATTGCCGGTTTCTTTGGCTTACCAATAGCAACAAGTGAACTCGGGAGTAATCACAGCCATTCTTCCTTGCCAGTTATACTAAAGCCTCGACACAAAATAAAAGAGTCTGCAAATGAAAATGAACTCAAATCATATCAACAACGTAAGCAGGCAGTTAATTCCTTAAGCTATACATTTAAAATGATGAAACAGAATGTACTTTCGAGCTTACTTTTACCTGAGCTAAGTGGACCTTGGCTTAGTCTACAAATGGTAGCACGTAGTTTTGTGCCAAGAGGAGCAGATCGTTTTATTCGTAACCTTTGTGAGACTTGGTTACGCAAACCTAATATAACGCTCTCGCTTAATCATGTTCATAATACAGAAGCAGAGATACCTGTTGGTTTTTCTGAAGAAGAAAAAGTGAATTATGCGCGCCAAGCTCTGAAAATGATGGGGTTAACAAAAAATTTCGCACCATTAGTCGTAATATGTGGTCATGGTAGTAAAAGTACCAACAATCCCTATGCCGCTGCTCTCGACTGTGGTGCCTGCGGTGGGGCGGCAGGTGGATTCAATGCTAGGGTTTTAGCTGCTTTATGCAACCTTCCTGAGGTAAGAGAAGAGCTTTCTTCTGAAGGAATTAAAATCCCTGAGGACACCGTTTTCGTGGCTGCTGAGCATAAAACAACGGTGGATGAATTACACTGGATTTATGTTCCTGAGCTTTCCGAAGCTGCACAAGAAGCATTTGATCGTATCGAAGCTATTATGCCGAAAGTGAGCCATAAAGCAAATGCAGAGCGTCTAGCCCTATTACCGAATTTCCAATCGAAACTTAAAAATCCAAAGGCTGAGGCACACCGATTTGCGGAAGATTGGAGTGAGATACGTCCGGAATGGGGATTAGCTCGTAATGCAGCTTTTATTATCGGCCAACGTGAACTAACTCAGGATTGTGACTTGGAAGGTAGAGCCTTCCTTCATAATTATGATTGGAAGCAGGATGAAGGTGGTGATCTCCTAGCTAATATTATTGCAGGACCAGGAACGGTGGCCCAATGGATCAATCTACAATATTACGCTTCAACGGTAGCGCCTCATTATTATGGTAGTGGAAATAAAGTTACTCAAACCGTTACAGCAGGTCTCGGTGTTATGCAGGGGAATGCAAGTGACTTGTTAGCCGGACTACCTTGGCAATCCGTCATGCAATCAGATCACGAGGCTTATCATTCTCCTCTTCGTTTGCTGATTGTCATCCAAGCACCTAGCGAATATGTAGAACGGTTATTAAATAATGATTCAGTATATCGAGAAAAAGTTCAAAATGGATGGGTTCGACTTGCTAGTGTTGATCCAGATGGACGCTGGGAAAATTGGTAACTGCTAAAATAAACATTTATATAATGATTTTTTACTCAATCAAAAAATTTAAAAAATAGGAAAGGTGTATTAAATGAATTTAGATAAAAATAAAAAAGCACTATTTTTAACGGACATTGAAAATGGGTTGGAGCCTATTTTACAAGAAGTGACTAATATACGAGCAGAAAACATGCTGACTATACAAAGCTATGATACCTTAATCTCACATCCTTATGGAGATATAATGAGGTCTGTTATCATTGCTATTTATCAGGAAAATGTTGAGGAGATTTTTGTTGTAGGAACAAATGATAAGAGGACTGACACAGTTAATGTACTAACTCAACTTGAATCAATGAAAGACAAAATACAAACATTGGATTATCTTTTTCAAAATTGCAGGCCTGAATTTTCAGGTGATACGGTCGATGAATGGCTAAATGGAAAAGAAAATGGTAGTGGCAATATCGAAAAAAGTGTTGATATCATTCGTCATCATCCATTAGTGCCGTCATATGTTAAAGTTCGAGGTTTAGTAGTTAATAATAAGGATGGAAAATCCTCAATTGTGGAGGTTCCTACTAATAAAACAGCGTCAAACCTTACCTGATCATCTGAAATGGAAGGGGGAGTTAACTTCTATGCACCCATACATGGGGAAAAAGGCAGTTTTATCTACAATGCATGGGAAACAGCAGGCAATTGTCCAACCTTTTAAAAAATTCTTAAATGTTTCTATACAAGTCCCTAATAAGATCAATACAGACATGTTAGGAACCTTTTCTGGAGAGATAGAGCGAGAGCTTACGCCCTTAGAAACTCTCCGGAAAAAAGCAAGAATGGGAATGGAGGAACTTGGTCTCCCTCTTGGAATAGCTAGTGAAGGCAGTTTTGGACCACATCGTTATCTTCCTTGGGTTGCAGAGGATCATGAGATTCTTTTATGGATTGATGAAGAGCGAGGAATAGAGGTTATAGAGCATGAGGTAAGCGGTGAGACTAATTTTGATGCAAAAACAATTTCTACATTTAATGATCTTAAAGATTTCTTAGATAAGGTACATTTC
This sequence comes from Metabacillus herbersteinensis, assembly GCF_042433335.1. Taxonomy (NCBI): domain Bacteria; kingdom Bacillati; phylum Bacillota; class Bacilli; order Caryophanales; family Bacillaceae; genus Metabacillus; species Metabacillus herbersteinensis. Next base: position 46,866 of record NZ_JBHLVO010000027.1, on the reverse strand, counting down.
CCTTCCCATGCCTTAGTGGTTAGACCAAATTCAGGTTTCATTCAAGGTTTTACTTTTAAGGGATTAAAGAGAGCTTCTGAGGTAAAGGAAGCCATTGATCTTTGTACTTCTGCATCTGCAGATGGTTTAGTTTATGTTGAAACAGATATGCGAGCTCATAGAAACCCTACTCGGATGAAGGTAATCAATAAGTTGGCGGAAAAATTAGCTGTTCGATTGATGAACTTTTGTCCAAATTGTTGTTGTCCAGGATGGGGAGTAATAGATGTGGTTCGTGGGTTACCTTGTGAAGCTTGTGGCCTTAGGACAAAACAAATTGCTCAAGAAGTTTATGGCTGTCCTAGTTGCAATTTTAAAAAAGAAGAACCCCGTCAAGATGGTGTTACAACATCATCTCCCACTTATTGTGATTGGTGTAATCCTTAAGAATCAGAAGCCAGGAGCTAGGAGCAATAAAGCTTTTAGCTTTTTATATAGTTTTTATATTAAGTGAATCAATTCTTTCTTATTAGAATTTAAATAATAGGGATAATGTTTTTCTTGGTTATAAGGAGAATTTAATGGACTCTAATTTAACTGATTTTGTAATTGAAACAATAGAAGATATTAGTATGTTTGATTATAAAGATTTAGAATGTATAAAAAGAGTTATTAGAAAAGCAATTGATGTTTATAATTTAAAATCTTATGAAGAACTTGAGGAAACTCAATCAGGTGTTATTAGATTTTTATATATACACTCTATGATGGAAGAAAACATTTTATCCAAAATTGTAGAGATCACAAGGAACAGTGAAATTGAATTGGATATTGAAGGTGTATATGAAGGTCATGTCATTAGAGATTATTAATTGATGGCTAGAATAATCAATTTTGTCAATATAGCATGCATCTTGGAAACTTTTGAATTCAGGATTGACGACAGGCGCTCAACTTTATTTTATAAGGATGAAAATCGTCATAAAGACTAAAAAAAGCATATGGAATAAACCAATTTTTTGGTTTGATAGGAGATGTAGTATATATGAAAATATCTAAAGGTTCTTATGAATCTGAGATAAGTAAGGCAATTACTCAATGGGAAAAGGATTTTCTTGGGCGTGGGTCTGTATCAGTTAAGACAGATATATTAAGGGATATGATTATTGTAAATCTAAAAGGTATTTTAACACCAGCTGAATATACCGTTTGTGAAACAAAAGAGGGAATGTTAACTATAAAGAAAACTCGTTCGGAATTAGTTGAATCAGGTATAGAAGATCTTAAGGGTATTATATTAACTATAACGGGAGAAGAAGTGAAAAGTTTTCATACTGATATAAGCTCTCGTACAGGTGAACGTGTGATGGTATTTAAATTATTTAATGATCTTGAGAAAAATCTTTTTATGTAAAAAAATAAAGGGATGTCACCTTGAGAATTATAATATTTTTGTAAACAGTACTATATCATAATGTCTACGATAACCATTGTAGAGGGTTGGTTAGACCGTATTGGCAATCGAAAGAGTAATGATACAACAGGAATTTCACCACAAGAACGTTGGTCTGAAGAGAACTAGGTCCGTTACCAAAGCTTGATTATGATACTAGCTACCCAGTTTATCGTAAAACACATTTTGATAGTACTTTTTCTTATAAAGGACATAAATGGCTACTACCTAAAGAATACGCTGTAAAGGAAATCCTGGTAAAAGAATCGCTATCTGGCGTAATGCGTTTTTATTGTCAAGGGGAAGAAATTACGGCTATACAAATATCCGAATCCGTTATTTCGTTAGCAGACCAATTAAAAAAGAAACAGAGTGCCGTGGTTGCCGCCCCGCATTCTGTTCCCACAATACCGGTAAACACTCGTTCTCTCAATGACGACCTTGTGAATGGCCCTTTTGTGGAACAAGGAAGCTAAAGAGCGATACATATTATTCATATTTATATGCATTCCCCTCAATTTTTAATGACTTTTTACGATTTAGGTCTTAATAATAGAATATAATAGCTTTATTGAAGTTCTTAGCTAGATAAAAGTTATAGTAATCCTTAGAACTAAAAAGTGAGAAAGAATGGTTGACTTAATATTTAAACTAAAGCTATACATTAATACTACATCCTTTTTAAAAGGGGAGTAGCTTTTACACCAAAGTCGTCATTTCGGAGATTTCTAATCTCTCGGCTTTGTTGGCAGCGAATTCGTTGTTAGCAAGACCTTTGCCTATTGGTAAAAGTCTTTTTGTTTTTCCAGATCTGAGTTGCATGAATAGGACTTTTTGATATCAAACTATAGAAAGAATGGTGAGAAGGATTATGAAAAGAAAAGTATCCTTTGTGGAGTTGGTCAAAAAAAATAAAGAGGATCTCTTGAAAGATAAAAAGCAGGTTGCAAAAATAGAGGAACGGCTCGATGCAAGACATGTAATGCCCAAAAAATAAGTGGCTAAAGATCCCGAAATAAAAACAGGAAGACATTCATGATTCTGAGAAATATAGGGCACTATTAGGAATAGGATCAACACAGATCGATCTTATACTTGAAAAGGAAACATATAGGGCAGGTGAGCAGGTAAAGGGATATTTCTTGATTAAAGGTGGAACTATATTACAACAACTGAAACGGATCGATTGTGATTTGGTCCTAATGGATAGGGAGGAGAAAAACGAAGAAATCGTTGATTCTGTTACTATTTTAACAACCAAGTGTATTCAGGCAGATGCTATCTTTTCCGGCTACCGAACTCTACCCGAGTATCGACAGCCACATTATCTTATCGATTTAAAACAGGACTAGCTTTCAAAAAAAGTCTAGAAAGCTTGGATCAGGATGCTATTCGGATCACTGAGGATATTAGAAATAATGACACAGCTAGAACTATTTTTAGACATAGAACTATTTAATAGGAGGAAAATTTAATTGGAACTTTCAATTTTATTAGAATATGGATGGGTATTGCTATTATTAATCGCCATCGAAGGCTTGTTGGCAGCGGATAATGCGCTTGTACTGGCCATAATGGTAAAGCATCTTCCTGAGGACGAAAGAAAAAAAGCACTTTTCTATGGACTAGTAGGTGCCTTCGTTTTCCGCCTTGGTTCATTATTCATCATTTCTTTCCTTGTCGATGTTTGGCAGGTACAGGCTATAGGTGCTTTATACCTGTTATTCATCGCAATCAATCATATTTTGAGGAAACTCGTCATTAAAAATAAAGATGTGAATAAGGCAAAAAAGGAAGAAAAGAAATCCGGTTTTTGGGGAACAGTTTTTAAAGTAGAATTGGCAGATATTGCTTTTGCTGTTGACTCAATTTTGGCTGCTGTTGCGCTGGCTATGACCCTTCCGAACACAAATATTCCGAACATTGGGGGTATAGATGGTGGTAAGTTCCTCGTCATTTTTGCCGGTGGATTAATCGGTTTAATTATCATGCGTTTCGCTGCTAACTACTTTGTGAAATTGCTTCATGCAAAGCCAGGTCTTGAAATTGCCGCTTTTGCGATTGTCGGCTGGGTTGGTGTAAAACTTGCCATCTTTACATTAGGACATCCAGATGTCGGAATTATTTCATATGAATTTGCACATTCAACAGAATGGAAGCTCATCTTCTATACTGTTTTGATTGGGATTGCCGCAGCTGGCTGGTTTCTGACTAAAAAAACGGACGAAAAACAGCCTTCGGAATAACTTAGATTTTTAAAATACGAGATTTTTGAGGAAAGAGCCGGAAGGAGATTCAGATAAACCGGTTCTTTTTTTTGCATAACGCTTTGTTATTGATAAGGGTTGATTTAAAAAATTGAAATTATAAGGCTTTAGAATGCTTCTGTCCGTAATCGTAAGGTGTCTGCCGTTTCCCAAGTACCTAATACACAGGCTAAAAAGAGCATCAGTTTCTTTTTGCTCAAATCTGCTTCCATTTCACGGTTTTCAAGAAACTGAAACCAGGTCAAGTATAGTTGCAAATATTTCGTTGAAACACCGTTGAACTTTCTTATCCATTTCTTTAGTCGAGAATGGTAGTTGTTAATGTTATTCAAGTGATAGATACCACGTTTAACATACACTTTTTTACTAGTGTTTATGATGATATGTTCGACATTATTTATTTTTGAATATGACTTGTATGAGTGATGAGAATCCGAACACAGTACAGTATCACCATGTAGAAGTGGTGTTAAATTTCCATCTAATTGTTGAGTGAGTATACGTCCCATTCCTACTACTTTGGATAATGTAGTTTTATTACGGTCTCTTGCGACTAGTACGCATACTTGTTCAGAGGAAATGCCTCGTTTAGTTGCAGAACCACCACGTTTTCGAGGTTTTCTATCTGTGATAACATTTCTTCCTTTGCGGCTCTCTAAAAAATAGGTTTCATCAGTTTCTACTATGCCTTCAAAAGAAGGTGTTTGTTGCCTTGCCAAAGCAGATAGGATCTTGTGCCGCCATTAGAAACAAGTTGTGAAATGAACACCGACAATTTTAGCAGATTCGCGAAGAGATAGCCCCTTTAGCATACATTCTATAAACGTAATCCACTTATTAGCTTTTTTGGACCGATATAGTGGAGTATTTGTTAGGTCATTGCTGATTTTAAAGCAATCCTTACATTTATACCTTTGACGACCATTACGCTTACCGAAGCGAACAACGGACACACTTCCGCAATGTCGACAATGATAACCACTAGTAAATTTACGTTCTCTAAGCTCACCAATCAAGTTACCTTGTTGAGAAGCTTATGGGATAAAAATACGTTTAAGAAATTCAAATAGATATTCTTTATCCTTGTCTGCTAAATCTGAAACGTCAGCTAGGACATTCGCTAAAGTCGGCATCAGCCTTACCTCTTTCGTAATATTCTTACGATCAGGATGGCACAATTTACCGGAATCTAAACAATATCAACCCTAAGCCTTAACAAAGCCTTGCATAAAAATCCCTGAAGAAAGAAGAAAACCCTCATGTTAAATATTTAGATCACAAATCAGCTGCGATAGCTTTATTTCAATACATTGAAGGCTGGTATAATCGTAAAAGGATTCATGGTAGTTTGGGATATAAAACACCACAAGAGATCGAGAACTCCATTAGGGTACCCTTTGATTGAACGTAATTCCGAAATTCTTCACTGGTATATTGAGAGCCTAAATCTGTATGCAGAATAAGCCCATTTGCTGGGTTTTGTGCCAAATATGCGTTATCTAATGCTTTCATCACTAAGTCTGTATTCATGATTTGTGAAAAAGAGTATCCAACAACTTTTTTAGAGTGCAAATCCATTACAGAAGCTAAATAGCACCATCCATCTTTAAGAGTGTGGATATAAGTAATATCAGCTACCCATTTTTCATTAATAGTCTTAGTAGTAAAGTCGCGGTCTAACAGGTTTTCGCGTTCTTCTATCGATTGCTTACTTGAATAAGGCCTAGTGACAGGGTAGCTGCTCTAGTCCGCAGGATTTCTTCCAGTAAAAGTAATTTACTTATTTAATATGGTAATAAAAGAGAAATCCTTGAAATTACCATGAGAGTCCTAATTCATCGCAATAAACATCTGCTTCAATAAAACAATTCTTCATATCAGCCTCACTATCTAATTCAGCGAGAATATCATACACTGTCTTTTTTAACGCATCGACAGTTGTATAAGGGACGTAGATTATATAGGGGTCCCGGTAGCAAAACGCGGAAAACATACGCTAAGCAAATTTCGACATCAAAATAGCCGAGTTTTCCTACTCTAAGAAAATTCGTCTTTCTTCATTATTTTATTAAAGGTCTCAACGAACTCAATTTAGTAGTTTTGTTAATATCAAATGAGTACTCCCCAAGGAAATTGATGTGCTCCCAACCTAAAGGGGAGATATGTTGCATTAATTCCTCTTTGAATAGCCCTTTATCTTTTAAAGCAGCTGTAGCTTCTGTTAAATAAACGGTATTCCAAACGTTAATAGCGTTTATTAGGATATTTAGAGCACTTGCTCGACTTGCTCGCTGAAGTTGTTCTTGAAGACCTCGCTCTCTTAATTCACCTCTTTTACCAAAAAATATAGCCCTAGCAAGGCCATTCATCGCTTCACCTTTATTTAATCCTTTTTGAACTCTACGTCGTAATGCTTCGTTAGAAATATAATCTAAAATGTAGATAGTTTTTTCAATCCGTCCCATTTCACGAAGAGCTGTTGCTAATTTATTTTGTCGTGAATATGACCCCAATTTACTCATTATGAGTGAACCGGATACTTTTCCTTCTCTTATTGAGTGAGCTAGCCTTAGTACATCATCATAGTTATCATAGATCAATTTTGTATTAATACGCCCTCGTAATATACTTTCTATCTTTGGAAAATCACGTGCAGTACTCATTGTGTAAAGCTTAGTGTCAGAAAGATCCCTAAGCCTTGGTGCAAATCGAAAGCCAAGAATATGACTTAACCCAAAGACTTGATCTGTATAACCAGCCTTAATTGTACTAGTATTAAAAGTAGTTATTAACGTATCTTACGATACCAACTACTTCTTTTTTATTTCTTTAAAGAATCGTTATGTGTACTATGAAATTTATGAATATATAGTATCTTATGAAACCAGGGGGTGGTAATGTTGAAAGTACAAGAAGTCCTCATTCAAGAGAAGAAAAGATTTCTTTTAATTGACAAGGCTGGGTATCCTATCATACCTGTTGCAAAGTATATAAAGTATTTAGATAACATTGGAAAAGCTGAAAACACACTAAAGTCATACTGTTACCATCTAAAGCTTTACTTTCAATTCCTAGAGGAGAGTGGATTAAGATATCAAGAAGTAAACCTTGATATTTTGGCTCAATTCATCGGTTGGCTAAGAATTCCTGATCAATCTACAAAAGTCATTTACTTTGAAGAAACCTTAGCAAAACGATCAGAAAAAACGGTCAATACCATCATAACCTGTGTCATAGGGTTCTATGACTATCTGACTCGTAACGAGGATTACGTTGGAAATTTAAATGATCAATTAAAAAAGCAAGTCCCTGGACGTTTTAAGACTTTTAAACCTTTCCTTCATCACATTACAAAAGGGAATTCTTATGATAAAAACATTTTAAAGATTAAGGAAACAAAGCGTTTAATCAAAACCTTGAGTAAAAATCAAATCCAAGTCATCCATGATGCGTGCAGCAATATACGGGATGAATTATTATTCCATATATTATATGAAGGAGGATTACGGATTGGAGAGGCCCTTTCTCTGTGGGTAGAGGATTTTGATATAGGTAAAAACGCTATAACGGTTAGGAAATCCAAAACATCAGACGGAGAAAAACGAAAAGTTTATGTGTCTATAGAGACTATGAATCTCTTTCAAGATTATCTAATAGACCATCATTCTTACGAAATTGATAGCAATTATGTTTTTATCACTTTAACTGGACCAAATCGTGGTAAGCCAATGACTGATGGTTCTGTACGTTCTTTAATTAAACGGATGAAGAACAAAACAGGAATAAATTTTACACCTCATATGCTTCGGCATACATAGGGGTACAACCGAGATACTTGTAAAAATGAGTCACAGCATGGTTTTTATTTCCACTTTTTAAACATAAGGGATTACCGGACATGCCCATCAGTTAACACCGATGAATTCTTAGGGTAGAGCTGTTTCCGCAAGACAACATTCACCACTACTAAATAAAGGTATGCCGAATTCCCTGAAATAGGGAAATATTTTAACGCTTTGTTACTTTCTTGTGACACAGGGTACACTGATAGACAGTCACCCAATATATAAAAAACTGTCTTTTTCTCATAACGGTGGGATTTTTTCTCTTTTTTCTGTAGGATGGTAAACAGGCGAAGCACCTGTTGTTTACATAACACTGAATTATTAGCAAACAAAGAATCCTTAGATTTCATAGAATCTAAGGATTCTTTGTTTATAAGAGTATACTCATAATGAACAAAAACATTTTAAATCAATAACTGCAAATAAAGCCGAATCTCCCTTAGTGTAGGGGAATTCGGCTTAGGGTTTCTTATCTTTAAATAAAATCCCCAGCGCTAAGCGCCAGGGTACGTAGCTAATCTTTGAGTGCTGTCTTAAATATACTCAAGCCAAACTTTGAATAATTGATAAAGTGCTTCTTTACTAGTATTGCCATCAATTGCATCAAGAGTTAAATTGTAAACTACAGTTCTCGGGTTTAGTTCCATATCAGATTTGAACCCTACTAACACTGGGCTGTTAACATATTCTAATGATTTAGGTTTTGTAATGTACCCCCATTTTAAATTTTTTTCGAAATGTTTTATTAATGTTTCTGCAAAATAAATTGCTATATCCATTGCTAATGTAGTGCTAGCCACACTCAACCTTTTGTTGTTTCTTCTTACTTCATCTTTAAGCCAATCAGGAATATTTTGTAATTGATCATCTATCTCTTCTTTAGTCTTTAAGGTGGTTTTAATATTAGGCAAGAACCATTCCCATAAAATAATTAATGACTTAGGGGATAAATCTAGGTATTTCTTTTCTCCGCCCCCAGTAGCACCAAATAAATCAATCAATAGATTTATTCGATTAGGCACTTCTGAAACATACCATTCAAAGTGTTTCTTCGCTTCTTTGGCTGACATTTTCCCAAAAGGTTTTACCTCAAAAGGCGGATCCATTAAAGGGTAGTCCAACTTTCTTCACTCCTAATCATATATAATATAATCAATTTTACGATCTCTAAGGTAATTTAATAAGTTTTTTGATCCTCCGATTTTTCCAGTTACTGCACTTCTGAAGAAGTGCCATACAGCGCCTCTGATAGATTTCTTTTTTATTAGTTCCGCATCTTTTTGTACCTGTTCTTTTATTCTTTTTGAAAGCGTAACATAACCAACTTTTGACTCATGTGCAATACCATTGGCCAATTGGTCAACATACCTTCCACCTAGACTTGTTTTAAAATAAACTTGTGCTCGTCCTCCGACTAATTGTTTAAGGTACTTTTCACCGGCTGCTCCAGTTTTAAAAGAAGGTTCATCATCATCTTTAAATTCCTTTTTGATTTTTTTAATTAAAGCACTCGAAAGCCATCTTACCAATGTTCGGAATCTACCATCTTGATCAATATACATAGCAGGGTTATTTCCAGCGTAACTATATCTGTTTTGGGTAACTGGATTTTTTAGCTCTCCAAATACCGGATCTTCCGATAAAAATCGTCCATTTACAGGGGAATAATATCTTGCCAATAAGTAATATAATCCCGTATTTTCATCGTAGCGATATCCAGCATATCGATAGGGATTAGATTCAGCCATGGAGCCTGCCTTAGAAATGGTGTTACCCCAAGCATCGTACTCATACTGTGCAACCACATTCCCATTTTCATCGGTTAATGCAGTAACATCACTATGTCCATTAACATGATAGTAGTATATTTTACCACCCTTTGTCATGGTTACCGGATTCCCGTTGTCATCCCAAGAATATTCAGCAGTAATAGTATTATTAGCATCTGTTTCATAAATCACCTTATTCCCACTATAATGGAAATAGGTTGTCCCACTGGAATTTGTTATGCTAGTACGTTTTCCGTCATAGTCATAAGTATACTTAGCCAAGCTTGAACCGTTACTATCTTTAATTTCAATAAGTTGCATTTCTGAATCGTAAATATATGATTTGTCTCCATCATTTACTAAATTCCCATTTTCATCATAGCTATACGTTTTACCATTAACAGATGTCAATTGGTTTGCCACGTTATAAATGAAGTTTGTAGATGTTGTTGTGGAACCTTTTGTTTCAATTTTTTTTGTTCTGTTACCAACAGCATCGTATTCATAAGTCAAAGTGGTTCCATCTGTTAGTGTTTCTTTCCTTATTTGATTTAAACTATCATATTCAAAAGAAATAGAGCCTTTATTTGTAACTACACTCGTTAGATTTTCTTTATCGTAATTGTACTTAAAAGAGTCTAAAACCGAGCCGTCAGGCAAGTAATTCTTTAGGAGACTTAGTCTGTTTGCTTCATCATATTCCTGACTGGTATACGTGTTGTTTGATTTACGAATGGAACTAATATTGCCGCGCTCATCGTATACATATTTTGCTAAGTTGACCCCATTCCGTATTATCGCAACCGCTTGGTCTAATGAATCATACCGATATTCGGTAGATATATTTGTTACACCTACGGTTGCTTTTACTGCTGTGACATTATCATTCATGTCGTATATATATTCTAGTTTGTTCGACCCCTCAACCTTTTGTGTAAGACGATTATTTTTATCATAAGTCAATGAAGATTGTATTCCTGTAGCATTGGTAATCGAAGTTATGTTGTTGTTCGCATCATAACCGTAATCCCATTTCTTTACTCCATTAACATAAATACCACTTATACGATTAAGGGCATCAAACGTATTGGTAATAGCATTACCTTTTGGAAAGATAACTTTTGTTTGTTGGCCGTTCCGATTATACTCAAACTGCGTGACTTGGTTTAATGGATTAGTGATTTTTGATATAAGATTAAACTCGTTATAATCGTACTTAGTTTGATTTCCTTTAGTATCAGTAACTGTTGTACGGTTTCCATTGCCGTCATAGCCATAGGAAGTTTCACCAAGTTTAGCATCCGTTACTTTTGACAACAAATTACGGGTATCATACGTAAACGAAGTGGTTTGTCCCTTAGTATCTGTGGTGCTTATCTGGTTACCAACCGTATCATAACCGAACGAAACAGTATTTTTAACCTGATCTTTTACACTGGTTACATAGTTACCGCCAGTATCGTATGTGTTGGAGGTAATCGATGCCCCAGTTTCCAACCGTATTGCGTCAAACCACGCTGTTCCTGCCTGGTTGTAATAATAATAGTACACGTCTATCGAATTGAACACTTTTTTCGGTTTTACTTCTGCTGCAACATGTTGCCAGTCTGTTGCTGTTTTATCAAAGTCGTTTGCGTAATCCCAATCGGTTGTGGCATCTGTATAATTGATACCAATTTGCATAGAGTAATAGCCGCCGTTCGGGTCTGCACCAACTTGCTTGGACCAACCGGATAGCGTCAACTGTGTATTGGCATCCCCGGAAATATTTATTCGCTGCTTGAGGTACTTATTCTTTCCGGCTTCTCCTGTCATTTGGAAGGAAGATTTGCCGATATAGATATTGTCATCCTCTGGGTTAACGTTTTGAACAACTTTATCATTTACAGATAGATTACTGCTAGAATCCCAGTTATTGGGTTTTCCATCTTGAGTAGCATATCTTTCAAAACTTGAGTTTTCGACAAGGTTATAAGCGGAAAGCATTGTTCCTTTTTCCAATTGAACACCGTCAAAATATGCAGTTCCAGAACCCGCATTCAACCCAACTGCCACTGTGATTTTTTTTGTATTTGCTGGTACCGTGTCAATAACAGACTGCAAACGAGTCCAATCATGGGTTCCTTTTAATCCAGATGAAAATTCCTGTCCTAGCCAGTTATTTTGATCATCGAAAAATTCGATTTTTAATAGAGCCGAACCAACTGTACTGCTGGTTTTGACATAGGCACTCGCTATATATTTTTCTCCGGCTGTATAGTCGAACTTATCTGAACGGATAATTGCCCAACTTGTTGGATTGGAGATGCTGACTGCTTTTCCACCAAACTTACTCGTACTTGACCAAGCAAAATTGGCTGTGCTGCCAGAGTCTTTTAGCTGCTCCCAGTTATCAGGCCAGTTATCCGTATTTTGATCCAACTCAAAGCTTGAATTTGTCAGCATATTGTCTGCCGCAGACATCGGATGTGTATCGTAAAGGAGATTCCCTTTCGAATCATAACGGCTGGCAGACGTCTGCACGTTTGGATCTGTCGCTTCCGTCAGGTTGTTTTTAGAGTCGTAATCATTGCTGCTTACGTTTTGATTAAAGTCCTGTTCTTTTATCAGGTTGTTTTGGCTGTCATAACTATAAGTCGCGTTTTGGTTTTCTGGCAATTGCACTCCTGTAATGTTTCCGTTCGCATCATATGTGTATACATACGCTGCTGTCCCGTTTAATTTGTTCGTGTTCGCATCGACAACTTTTGTCATGTTGTTATTGTTATCGTAACTGAAAGTTGTGACGGCCTTGTTTGCTGGGTCAAGAGGGTTTTCCGTTATTTGCACTACATTGCCGTTCGCGTTTGTAGTATAGTCCACGCGCTTACCTTCACCATCTGTTACCGAAGTTACCAGATTCGTGGTATCGAAGGTATATGTCGTTTGACTAGTAGTGGCAGCGCCATTAATTGTGATAGGGCGGCTAATGCTAGTAACACGGTCTGATGTGTCATATCCAACTGTTGTCTTGATATTCCGGGCATCGGTGATTCCAGTCACATTATGATCCGTATCATACGTGAATGTTGTGATTTTTGCTTCTGGATCGGTCACTTTTGTGAGGTTGCCAGAAGCATCGTATTCATAGCTCGTTACCCGGCCTGCTGGATCAGTCACACTTGATACATATCCGTTTGTTCCGTTAGCCAGAGTTGTTGCTCTCCCAGAAGCGTCTTGGACTTTTGATAATTTTCCAGAAGCGTCATACACGAAAGTCGTTGTGTTATCATTTGTGTCAACAATCGAGCTAATTTTGCCATCTTTGTTAAAATTCGTTTTTGTACCGTCAATTTCGGTAATGGTATAAGTTCCGTCACTATTCTTGACTAAATCAAGATAAATACCTCCGGCTGCTTCATATCCACCTCCGACTTTTTCTCCAAAAATATGACGCGTGTTATCTTCATCAATTAAGGTGATCGGTCCGCTCCCTGAATCAACGATTGATGGTTCCAGATTAGTAATCCATCCGTATCCGAATAAACCTTTAAAAGAAGATTTCCGGTTATTGAATGTTCGAGTTATGCTTACTCCTGGACCGCGTCCAGGGATCTCTACATCCGATTCCTGATAAACAAGGTTTCCATTTGCTGGATTTACGCCATCTTTTGTATTCATCCAGAATGTTTCATTACCAATAGCTTCTACTCGGTAGTTAATACTTAGACGAGGTGTATTGGTACCATTATTCACAGAAGTAAACGTTCGATATGGTGAAGTGGTCTCATTCTGCTGTTTCAGCATCAAACCATAGTTGGCTTGTACACCGTTGTACCAGTCTTTTGCAAGCTTTGTAATGTCCCAACTCCAGTATGCATTATAGGAAGTGCTTGCGACTGTGGATTCCTTTGTGCTTGCAGTTGTTGGCTGATTATTCCATGTCACAGATGACGGCCAATCACTTGTAGCACGGTATAAATCAACAGATACTTGTTGTCCGTCATTTCTCGTTTGATACGCGTTAAATGTCGCGCTGTCAATCACGCTGTCGCTAGGCAGTGCCGGAAGATAAAATCTTGCAAGTGCACGTGTATTACCAAAATAGCTGTTATAACCTGTATGCACGTAAGAGTTGCTAGAGTAAACAGAATCAGGAAAACTGCTTGCAACAAAATTATCGCGCAGCACATTCCAACTGTCGATCGTCGGGTCAATCGTGACAGGATATTGTGTTTCTGGATCTTTCAAGAATGCCTGATCGGCAATAACATCAACAAATGTTTTCCCGTTTTCTTCACGCAGATCCAAAGAAACTTTTTCGGAATATTTGCCTTTTGCATCCGTCATAAAAGGACTTTCAAAGAACCAAATTGTATTTCCCTTTGAATCTTTGAAAACTATTGTGCCATTTTTCTCTTTATGAGATGTAACACCTTTCATCTTCAGTTCAAAACTGAATGTATTTTCGTTTTGATATTGATTAAGAACAATATCTTCTTTCACTGCGCTACCTTGTACACGGTAACGAACATCGACATTGTCGAAAATACCTTCATAGTTAACTTCGTTTTCTTTAATTGTACCCTGTACTTTGTTGGCTTTCACCGGAACGAGACTAATACTTTTTTCGTTCTTTTCAACAATGACAAGTTCTCCATTTCCAGTTTCCTTCGTAAACCAGGCCTTTTGATCGTTTGCAGTATTTTCAAATTTCCCCGATTTATTTGGGTTGTTTTTGAGGTTATTATCGACTTTTTTCCATTTTTTATCTGATGAATCTTGATAAAACTGTTGTTCCATAAAGATTTCTTCGGTGAAACTTCCATCTGGATTTAAGTATCGCTTTGAAAATGGAGTACGTTTACTTACTAACTCCAATTTTTCCTTTGGAAGTTTATTTGGTAGTTCACCAATGTTTGCAGTTAAGGTTTCCTTTTTAGGAACTCTTTTTGCCTCTCCTGGCGCTGCTTCTGCAAAAGAAGGTCCTACTAAACTGATAATAATGCAAAATGATACGATTATCGCAAAATAGCGATAAAAAGACCTAAATGCTGAAGACATAAAATATTTTTCTTCCTCTCAAGTTATGTACTATCCAAGATAGTCCAGATAATTATACTTAGATTATTAAATATTGGATATTAATCAAAATTTGGTAAAACTCCAACTGATAATGTCTAGAACGTTAGACGTGTTTTCCAATCTATTAGAGGTAGTGACAGGGTTACTAATATCCGACCGCATAGTAAACAACTAAACATTGAATAGGTAGCCTATCAGATTACCAAAAACAATATTTTTTGTAACAACGTTAATTAGAAAATCTGATGCTTGATTTTGTTAGGTTTATAGGTTACCAAAAATGGTTTCCAAAAGTTTTACCAAATACTTTTACAAAAATGAAGTCTACTGTACAATAAAATTATTAAATTGTGCAGGGGGCTTTTTAGTGATAATCGGTTATGCCCGTGTTTCTACCGTTGACCAAAATTTAGACCGACAAATTATATTACTTTCTGAGTATGGTTGCGAAAAAATGGTTCAAGAGAAATTTACTGGAACTATTAAGGATAGAGGTGGACTTAATTCATTGTTAGATTTAATAAGGAAAGATGATACCGTTGTAGTAGAAAGTATTTCACGCTTAGGGAGAAGAACACTTGATATTCTTTCTATTATTCAGCAATTCGAGGATATAGGTGTAAAGTTTGTTTCTATCAAAGAGAACATGGATACAAGAACATCAACAGGAAAAGCCATGTTTCAAATGATGTGTGTCATCGCAGAGTTAGAAAGAAATTTAATTGTAGAAAGGGTTAAAGAGGGATTAGAAGCAAGTAGGAAAAGAGGAAAAAAACTTGGAAGGCCTAAAGTAGATCAAGGAAAAATTGAAATAGCTTTGAGGATGTATGACAGTAAAGAATACTCGGTAAAAGAAATTGTGGAAGGTACAGGACTTTCACAGGGATCATTATATCGAGCGATTAATAAAAGAAAACTAGAAAAAATGAATTAATAACTTGTTAGATTTTAGGGGAAATGTGATGGACTAGAGCAGCCCTTGTTACTGCCCTAACTTACTGTGATTGGAGTTGGTAATTTGGCATCTATTGAACGTACGGCTTACCCCAGGTTTAAAAAACGCCCCACTTCCAAAGAACTTCGTGATGTATACTCTCCCACACCCGAAGAGAATCAATTTGCACATAAAGTTGCTAGGGGGCCAGTTTCAGTTCTTAGTTTACTAGTTATGTTAAAATCTTTCCAACGTCTTGGTTATTTCCCTCGGCCGAAAGATATTCCTGTAGAGATCGTAATTCATATTCGGAGTTGTTTGAATATCTCTGCTAGTGTTGAACCGAATTACAACAGTAAATCAATTTACCTACATCAAAAAGCAATAAGAGAATACCTTGATGTACGTTCTTATGGAAAAGAAGTATTACATATTGCAACTACTTCAATTTATAAGGCCACACAGGCAATGGACAATCCGGCTGATCTTATCAATGTATCCATTGAAGTGTTAATAAAAGAAAGGTGTGAGTTACCTGCTTTTAGTACATTAGATCGACTGGCGCGCCGTATAAGGACATTAGTTAATCACCAGTTATTTAATGCATTATTTTCAAAACTGACTCCCGAAGTTAAGCAAAAATTAGACCACTTACTTGTTACTACAGATGATAATCGGACCTCTGAATATAACCTTTTAAAAGAAGTTCCAAAAAGCGCAACACTTTCTCATATGAGGGAAATCCAAAATAAATTACACTGGTTATCTAATTTTATAGAAGAAATTGATAACTTACTAGAAAATATTCCAAATTCAAAAATCAAGCACTTCGCTTTAGAGGCAAAAGCGCTTGATGTATCTGAATTAAAAGACTTTAATTTGCCTAAGAGATATATGCTGTTACTATGTATGACTTATCGCTCGAAAATTTCAGCTATTGATAGCTTGGTAGAGATGTTTCTCAAAAGAGTCAGAACTATACATAATAAAGGAAAAGAGGAGCTTGAACTCCTTCGAGAAAAACATAGATCAAAAACTGAAAATCTCATCTCTGTTTTGGTAGAAGTCTTGGATACCACAAGTATTAATGAGGACGATACCTTGACCGGTCAAAAAATAAAGGAGCTATTAGGAAAAAGAGGTGGTATTGACTCATTAAAAGAAGATTGCGAATCCATTTCATCATATAATGGCAATAACTACCTTCCCCTTTTATGGAAATTCTATAAAAGTCATAGGAAAACTCTTTTTAGATTGATTAGTATGATTGAAATAGATTCAACCACTCAGGATCAATCACTTTTAGAAGCCTTGCAATTTTTACGTAATCATGAGAACCGAAAAATTGAAAACCTACAAATTGATTTTGAGCTTTCATTTGTTAGTGAACAGTGGAAAAAAACGATTTATGTTCCTAAAGAAAATAACATATTACATCGTAAGCACCTTGAAATCTGTATTTTTTCCTATCTTGCGAGCGAGTTAAAAACTGGGGACCTTTGTGTGAAAGGGTCAGAAAATTTTGCTGATTACCGTGAACAGCTCCTTTCTTGGGATGAGTGTAAGCCGATGGTAGCTGAATACTGTAAAGAACTCGGTTTTTCTTCAAATTCAGAAGATTTTGTTCAACAATTAAAGCACTGGCTAGAAGATACTGCGCAAAAAGTAGATATAAGCTACCCTGATAACGGTCAGGTAATCATTAATGAAAATGGAGAACCCACGTTAAGAAAAATAATGAGAAAAGAACAACCTCAGACAAGTAAAGCGCTAGAGGCAGTTATTTCTCAACGCTTACCTGAACGAAATGTCTTAGATATTCTTTGTAATGTTGCACATTGGACAAAATGGACACGGCATTATGGACCATTATCTGGTTCAGATCCTAAGATTGAAAATGCAATGGAACGATATATCATTACTTCTTTTGGATACGGATGTAATTTAGGACCGACACAGACTTCCAAGCACATGAAAAAGTCAGTAACCCCACACATGATTTCATTTGTAAATCGTCGACATATTAACGCATCTAAAATCGACGAAGCCATTCGTGATATTTTAAATCAATACAATCAATTTAGTTTGCCTAAACTATGGGGTGATGGAAAATCGGCTGCTGCGGATGGAACAAAATTTGATCTCTATGAAGAAAACTTAATCTCAGAATATCACATACGATATGGAGGTTATGGAGGGATTGCGTATCACCATGTTTCAGATACTTATATTGCACTCTTTAGCCACTTCATTCCATGTGGGGTATGGGAAGCAGTTTATATTATTGATGGTTTGCTAAAAAATAAATCAGACATTCAACCCGATACCTTACATGCAGATACGCAAGGACAATCAACACCTGTTTTTGCACTTGCACATTTATTGGGGATTAATTTAATGCCACGTATTCGAAATTGGAAGGATTTAAAGTTTTATAGGGCTGATAAGGACACACAATATCACCACATTGACCAATTGTTTAGTGATACCGTTGACTGGGAACTAATTGATACACACTGGCAAGACCTGTTCCAAGTTGTTCTTTCGATCAAAGCCGGTAAAATATTACCCTCTACACTACTTAGAAAACTTAGTAACTATAGTAGAAAAAACCGATTATATCAAGCTTTTAGGGAATTAGGAAGGATTGTAAGAACTGTATTTTTGCTTAAATATATATCTGATATAAAACTAAGAGAGCAAATTGGTGCTAGTACAAACAAAGTCGAAGCATATAACGGATTTTCTAAATGGCTATTTTTTGGTGGCGATGGCATCATTTCAGAAAATGATCCAGAAGAACAAGAAAAGCGAATTAAATATAATGATTTAGTTGCAAACGCAGTAATATTCCAAAATGTATGTGACATAACACTTATTTTGTGGGAACTTTCTAAAGAAGGCTATGTATTTTCAAAAGAAGATATTGTCATGCTTAGCCCATATTTGACTAGGCATATAAAACGTTTCGGAGACTATATGATCGATTTAGAAAATGTCCCACAACCAATCGAGGGAGATATTCCTGTATAGTGTATAAGACGGGGAAAAGCAAAAGGGTCGTAGGTGGGAATTTATTCCACCCTATGACCCTTTTTTACACGTATCTCGGTCGTACCCCAATAACCGTTTTAGGACCAGTATATGCGGAAGAAGTAGTAAATGCAGGTGCAAGTGGTTATGGCATAATCCAAGCAATTTGGTTTGTTGGAATTGCACTCGGTGCATTTTATATTGGTAATAAGAAGACCAATAAGCTTTGGATTACACTAAGCCTAGGATTTGGCATTCAAGGATTTGCACAGTTGGCTTTTGGGCTAAGTAACCATATTGTTTTTTCGGCCCTTTGCTACCAGGATTATACTAACTCCAGCTATACTCATGGATAGGGTAGTTCCTAACTTATCTAATAAAAATCCAAATATACTATACCCAATAGGGAGGAGTAAGAGACCCCCAAACATTTGGAAACTAACTACGCGACCCAATACTTCTTCTTCAATTAATTCTTGGGTTGCACTATCCCAAATAATGATAAATGCTGTTAAACAAAAACCTATAGCTGCTAATAAGAGAAGTGATACTAATAAGGGAGGAGTGAACGATATACCCAATATAAACAGTCCGGATAAGGCCATGAATAAGTAATATAAAATCCCTCTTTTTCATATCCTTTCCAACCTACCGATAAGAGTAGCGCAGATCAAGGCTCCTATTGCCATAGCAGCTAGGAAAATTCCATAAATCTGTACTCCATTAAATGAATTGTCTGCATACACTAAATCGCTTGACCGGAATGAAGTAAATAAGGTTATCCGTGAGATTGATCGTTCTGGAAACATTAGAAACTTTGCTATTGCTCAATTACTAATAAACACTGGAATGAGACTAAAAGAATTAGTACATCTTGATCGTGGAGACCTTGATGTTTCTGAGAGGAAAGGTTCCGTAACCGTTAGATACGGAAAAGGTAATAATGAACGAAAAATTCCTTTATCTCCTGAAACTAGAAGATTCGTATTAAAATACTTAGAAATACGTAAAGACCAGCATGAAGCATTGTTCCTTTCTAATAGGAATAAACGCATTTCAGAAAGAACTGTTCAACATATTTTTCAAAAATATGAATGTACATGCTCTCAGACACACATTTATTACGAAACTTGTCAGAAATGGTGAAGACTTTAGCGTCGTCCAAGCATTATCAGGACATGCAAATGCGGATATGGTAATGAGATATGCTGCTCCTAATGAAGAGGATAAAGCAGATGCAGTTGCAAAATTGTGGTTGACGGATTAAGAACAAAACATCTAAAACAATTTGGTCATATCCCTGTTATAACGAGCTATGATATATAGCTCGTTTCCTTTTGTAAAATCTATGTTGATCAGAGAGAACCTCAGATATATCTACATGAATGTATGGAATATCTTTTTTAGCTTTTACATGTGTAGAATCAATAAGAACAACAAAGGATGGAGCGAATAGCCATATTAACAAAGTTTCTTTTAAAATACGGTAGTAGATTGGTTAGTAAAGGCCAGTATCGTGAGAGTGCCACGTGATATTTTTACATATTTCTAAAATGAAGAATTATATAGCCAACCTAAAGATAAAAAGCCTGTAGATGTGTTCTGCGAAGCAGACTGTCTACAAGCTGAGTACCGTTTGAAGAAAGGTTAATTTCATCAATTTGTAACCCGTTTTTCTAATAACCAAATATTATTTCTAAAATGCAGAAATAATTATGACTCCTTCAATCATTTAATTAAAACTTCAGGTGTGATTATTATTGATTCTGCTCTTCTTCAAGTTCGTTTTCACCTGGATCTTTTTCTTCAGAAGGCTCTTCAGTTGGATCTGGTTCTTGTTCA
The DNA here is from genome assembly GCF_042433335.1 of Metabacillus herbersteinensis. NCBI lineage: Bacteria > Bacillati > Bacillota > Bacilli > Caryophanales > Bacillaceae > Metabacillus > Metabacillus herbersteinensis. The sequence goes on along the minus strand of NZ_JBHLVO010000027.1, from coordinate 26,680 downwards.
TCATTAGGTGTACCACACCCAAACAATAACCCAGTTGTTAATAAAGCTGTAAACATACCTAACATGATTTTTTTAAATCTCATCAAAATCACCTCTATAGATTGAATTTTTTTCTCTACTTATTATTTCCCTTTTTTTTATCCTTATTTTTTAAAAGTTGAAACGAAAAATTTATCTGTCTGTAGGAAACAATATTTTTGCTACTTTGTTTCTTTGTAACCCCTCCTCTAAATAAGATTCATATACCCATTTTTCATACCTACAATTTTTTTAGCCATTTTCGGATACGATGAATCGTAGCCATCAAAATATGTACTTGTCCTCCTCGAACCTCGGTTTAAGGACAAGCCTGACTCTCTTAGGAATTGGTGATTACATTCTATCTCACTCCCTTCCGAAATGGTTAATAAATCGGTATTAATAAGATAGGCAATCAAATTGATTTTCAACCGAAATGACCGTACGTATTTAGACTGCGTTGTCTAAATACCGAATATCGGCATATCCTTTTTTTCTTCGGTACCAAGTTATTAAAATCGCTACCAAGATTAAAATAATTGACATTACTTGTGCGATACGTAAATGTTCAGTCAACATTAAACTATCTGTTCTCATTCCTTCGATAAAAAAACGACCGATTGAATAGTAGATAATATAAGTTAAAAAAAGCTCACCCCGTCTTAAATTCATTTTTCGGAGGAACATCAAGAAAACAAATCCGCAAAAATTCCAAACAGACTCATATAAAAATGTTGGATGATAATACGTTCCCTCTATATACATCTGATTAATAATAAAATCAGGTAAATACAGTCTCTCAAGAAATTCACGTGATACAGGGCCACCGTGAGCTTCCTGATTTATAAAATTTCCCCATCGCCCAATTGCCTGACCGAGGATCAAGCTTGGTGCTAAAATGTCAACAAGTTTCCAGAATGAAATATCTCGTATCTTTGAAAAAACTATAAACGTTAAAACAGTGCCTAATAATACTCCATGCATAGCTAGTCCGCCCTCCCAAATTGCAAAAATTTCATCTGGATGGGCAGAATAATACTTCCATTTAAATATCACATAGTAAGCACGTGCAAATACAATAGCAATAGGAACTGCAAAAAGGACTAGATCAACAAAGGTGTCTTTTGGAAGAGAACGTCGTTCACTTTCTTTGGTAGCGATTAAAAGGCCAATAATAGCACCTGTCATGATTATCACACCGTACCAATATATTCGAATAGGACCAAGACTAATCGCAACCCTGTCGATTGGTTCAATCAACCCTTCCATCTTCTCTCTCCTTTCCAACATTTTAAAATTTCTATTGGCGATGTTTTATCCAGTCAAAAAACCCTTTATAAAGAGAACACTTCTAAAGCATTAAGAAGTTTTTCAACTGGTGTAAAATTTTTATGCACTTGGTACTTGGGCAATGACTTGACCTTCAATCCGATTAAAGATATCATCTAGATCTCGACCGGTTATTGTTAAACCATGATTCTTGAGACCAATAATAGCCCTAGAAGGATCTTTAGCTTTTCGTGCTAAATCTGCAACAGTTTCGGCTAATTGAATTGTACCGCAAGGGTAATTAATTTCTGTGGCAATTACTCCATCCATCCATGCATGAATATGAACAATCGCACCAACATTTGGATGTTCTTTATAAATCATCCAATGTTCAATTGCATCTACAGATGCCCTTTTTGGAGAGATAGCAGTTGGAATACTTATTTCCATTGCATTCTTTATAGAATTAAACCCTTTGATGTATAAAATATCTTGTCCTATTACACGCATATTAGCTTTATTGACCCCACTAGCACTCATCCAAAAGTGAGAATCATTATGTCGACTACTTAGATTCCCATAACTTAGGCCACCTATCCCGTATAACTTCTTTAATTGACGCATATCACGAACGGACAAGTATTTTTCAAGAGGAAATGGAGCAGGCAATAAATTCATTCGGTCTAATTGCTTACCTGCCTCGTACATTTTTTGTGTTATTTCATTGCCATTCCATAAACTCTGGTCCAAATCATTGATAAACTGATTGTCTATGACTAGTTGAGCTGCTGCAACTGGTTCCAATCTTTGATAAATACTTTTGAAAAAATCTTCCTTTTCTACCCCATGATAGCTCAATTTGTAAAAACCTTGTTCAGGTGTTATAAAATAATGGTCTATATTTTCATTTTTTTGCACGATCAGAATTAATTGATTTGCTATTGTTCTTATAAGAAAAGGATAAGCGAATTCAAATATATTTTCAGGTTCTTCGTTCACAACTAGTATCGATACGACAAAAGTGGCTTGTGCTTTTCGACGATATGGTCGTGGTTTTTCTTGGTCGATTATATTAAATACCAGCCTAATATCATCAACTGGCTCTTCAAAAAATTCGTATCCCTCAATTAAAAATTTTTCTTTTAAACCTTCTGTATACCAAGTGAGAAATGGATCTTTTTTCAAACTAGTTATCGTGAAATTATTCATTTTCTTGAATTCCTCCTTATTTTTAGAAAAAATTAAGGTTCAAAAACCACTTTGATCGCAGTATGATTTTTCTTATTTAAAGCCGTACTAAGTGCATTCCTATAATCACTTAATGGAAATCGATGTGTTACTAAAGGAGAAAGGTTGACATTTCCACTGCGCATCAACGCAATTGCCAGTTCAAAAGTTCGTATTCTTTTTCCATTAAAATCCTCCGTGCTATAGGCAAAACTTCCTTTAACATTCAATTCATTAAGCCAAACTGTTGTCCAATCAATACCGTCCATTATGCCGGCAAGTCCTAGCAAAACAACTTTCCCCCCGTTTCTAGAAAAACGAAGCGCATCATTAATACTTTGTTTTTTTCCAACACATTCAAAAATAATATCTGCGCCTCCCTGTATAACTTTTGCTCCAAAAAGAGGGTTTAATACTTGAGCATTAAGAGCATTTGCTAAATTTTCGATATACGTGGTTTTCTGAAGTAAAATAATTTCATTAGCTCCGTATTTGGTTGCCAACTCTGCTTGGAAAGAGTGCTTTACCAAAGCGACAATCTTACATGGAATTTGGAGTGCTCGAATAGCGGCAATGATACATATACCTATAACTCCTCCCCCTATAACAAGAACAGTATCGTCTTCACTTGGTGGATTTCTTAAAACACTATGTAAAGCACAACTAAATGGTTCAACCATTACGCCGTTTAAATCATCCACCTCAGAAGGGAGTTTAAAGACCTGACTTTTATGAGCTACAAGACAAGAACTCCATCCTCCGCCAGTGTCACGGCATGCACCTATTAATAAACCCGGTGACAAGTGTCCCTCTGCTTTATATAAGCACAAGCTATAATTCCCTTTAACACAATTTGGACATGGATCGGGTATTTCTCTTGCAGCACACGATAAAATAGGATCAATTACAACCCTATCTCCCTTTTTTAATTCCGAAACTTGTGAGCCTAGTTCAGAAATCTCCCCGACAATTTCATGACCAATTGTGAATGGGAACGAAACATAGGGTGAAGTAGCAGGGCTATCATTTAAAAAAAGTAGATTTAAATCACTCCCACAAATACCCCCAAATTTCACTTTGACTTTTACCCAATGTTCGTTTGGTAAATGCGGTTCTGAGTGATGGCAATATTGCAGACAAGATAAGCTAGTATTCCAATAAACAGAAGGAATGAATCTTCCCACGATCTTGCTAAAAATATAAGGCTTCAATTTATAATCAAATTGCAAGGCTTCCAAAGATAAATCACCTACATTCATTCACTGAATTATAGTAGGTATTATTGCCTGTAAAATAACTCTTTATCCCTTAATTGGAAAATTTTTTTAGTTAAAGTAAAATTAATACTAATAAATACTAAGCAAGGTAAAAATATATAAGTAAAACACATAGTAAAGGTCTTAGATAGAAATTTAATAATTTAATAACTAGAAAAGAGGTTCTTTTATGAGTGATATAGGGAAGGTAACGGAAGGTGCAGTGAAAGCATATGAACTATTGCAACTAACGACAGATCTTCAATTAGACCTTTGGACAGAACATGTTGTATTTTCTTGGCGTTGGTGGTTACTTGCTATTTTAACAATAGCTCCTTGGATAATATGGTGGAAATTAAGAAAAAAAGAGAGTACACATCGACTCCTGTTAGTTGGATTTTTTGTAATGTTCCTCTCTGTATGGCTAGACAATCTTGGTGCCAAATTAGGATGGTGGTATTATACATACGAGGTATTGCCTATTGCTCCTGCTTATAAACCATGGGATATTAGTCTTATGCCAGTATTTATAATGTTCTTTTTGCAATATAAACCTTATATAAACCCTTTTATAAAAGCTGGCATCTTTGCTTTAATAGTATCGTTTGGCGCAGAGCCATTTTTCATGTGGTTAGGGTATTTTAAGTATCCTAATTGGGAATATATTTATTCCTATTTCATCTATTTCGCCATTTACTTAATTGCTCATTTTTTTTCAACAAGAGATAAGTTCGCTAAATTATGAGCAAAACTAATAAAAGTTAGTTCATACTTTTACTTAAATGACGATATGGTTCAAACAGAAATAAAATATAGAAGAAGTGGGGAACTTTCTGGATAATGAACATAGAAATAGGCTGTTGAAAAGACTTTTTCAACAGCCTATAGACTCCTTAAATAAATATTTTTAAGATAAACAATCTTTGGGAAATCTGCTTTTGACTAAAAGGCAAATCTAGTTAGATTTGGCCATTTATAATCGTAGTAGTTACCAGTCCGCATATCATTGTGAATCAGGAACTTACTCTTTTTCAACGTGGACGGTACATGGATAACCGTGGAGGGGCAAATGGATATTCATACTCGATTTCCTCATCAAAGGTTACATAGTCTAAGTAGATCATTGGCAATAGAATTCTTTGTCCTGTTTGCGGGTCACTTAAAATTAAATGGTCTCTCCCAGCAGCTTCAATGATTCCTTTAAATACTTTCGCATTCCATTCTTGATTGTTTTCAAAAGTGGCGTAGACGGTAGCCAACTTACCTTTATTTAAGCGAAGAATATTTTCAATATAGGATTCTTCTAAAGGTAGCATTCCTGGAACCTGTTGACCAAGCTGCGCAGGGAAAGTTTGAGCTGGAACACCATGTGCTACAGGTACTTGAGGCTGTATGTTTTGTAGAGCTGGAGTTTGATATCCGACTCCTGTATAGAACTGCTGAAAACCTGTTGGTGTAGTACCATAGTTTGGATACATGTTATTTCCCTCCTAGAAAGAAATTAAAAGACTCTTGGACAATCTTGCTGAGTAGGATGATAGAAACAATGAGATTTAAAGCGCCCAGAATTCCACTGATTGTACCATTGTGCGGGACAAGAACCATCTGGCCGAAAAAACCATAGGGAATTTGTAGCCGGATGGTAGCGTTGTCCTTTAATAACTTTTCGCGCTAAATCAATTTCCGATTGTCTTGCCCTTTGATAAAAATAACCTTTCTGTATGGCCTCAAAACCGCCGGGACTTTGGAAAACCATGTTCTGGATGCTTCGAAGTTGTATAAAATCTAAACAATCTGCTCTAACACGATTGACTCCAACATTTCCAACCATCAGCATCCCGAGATTTCCTTCTCCTTCCGCTTCGGCTCGAATCAGACGGGCAAGCAGTCTTACATGTGCCTCTGTATATTGAATAACACCCATACCTTTTCACCTCGCTTTACAATAGATCGAATTCTGTATGGTGAATAGACTGTTCCGAATGATTGAAGAATTGTAAGACCCACTAACTCATACATACAAAAATAATAAGAGAATTATTCCTATTTGTATTAAAAGGAAATAGCCGATTTAGCAAAGAGGATTTGTCTCGAAAAGGCAGTTTATGGAGACTGTTTAATGTCGAAAAAAGTGAAAACTGAGGTATTCGCTTGTTTTAAACTTTGGCTATCTTAAACAAGCTGTTTTGTAGCATAGATTGTTGTTATATAGGTTAATCATTTCACCCGTTGATTTGCGCTCCAAGCAATAATCCAAGGGTGGGAAAGGGAGTTTCCTTTTCCTAGTCCGTAGGGGGCTTCCTTTCCCCTCATTTCTTTCATAAGTCAAGTACCCTCCGCTACAAACAATTCAAATAAAATTGTAAAACGATCTTTACTAGGATATTTGAGCGTTATTTTACGATTTTTCATCAAAGAGAGAGAGAATATAACTTTTTAAGTCAACCATTCGGCGGTAGTGAGGTACTTCATCCGTACCAGTAATAATCATTGCAGACAATATTTCATTTTTATGAATCCCTCCATGCTCTCCTCCATCCTTATGTATTGGGGCAGCTTCGGAGTAGAATGAAAAGCCAGGTTTAGCTGCTAGTATCATGACAGGGACATCATGGCTTTTAAGTGCACTTTCTAGTTGATTTAAAATATCCGGGTAATCTCCATACCTTAATTTATTCTCTGAATGTACCTCAATAGACAATATATTAGGATCACCATCTATAGTCCACTCTTGATTATATTTGTCCCTCCATTTGCCACCAGACTTAAATTTAAAGATACCATTAACATCAGGACTTATGACATTGATCCAATTATTTTCAATCCAAGCACTTAATGCTATACGATTATCATTCATTGCAATATTGGCTAAGTTTGAAAATGACAACTTTTCATCGATAGAATAAACATATGTTAAACGATGATTGTTACCAAAAGCAATTTCTCCCTTGTCTACATTTCCAGAAAATCGGGAAATTTTATACTGTTCGTATATATCATCCAAATCTATTGTTAATTTTTCCTTGTTTTTAATCGTATTATCTTGCCCATGATCACCAATCACAATAAAAATATCTTCCTTGATTGCCTTCTCCCAACTTCCATAAGCATCTAAAACCTCTCCAAGATATTGGTCAGCTTTCTTTAGACCATCAATATACATTGGACCATGCTTATGGGCTTTTTTATCAAAATCGGGAAAATAAACAATTGAAAAATCTGGTAGTTTGTTTTGCCGAATTAATGTTTGTGTTACTTCAGAAGAATACTTATCATTTAGTCCATATTTTTTGAAGATACTATCAGGTAGTTTTTTTTCATGCATCAGCTCCGGCTGTACCAATTTACCGAAGGCTAAAATATCAGGTCCTTTTAATTCGATGTTTCTTGGCGAATGAGTTATCTTTCTTAATAATGTGGGAACCATTACTTCATAATCACGACTACCTCGATATACAAGAGTATTTATAGCTCCTGAAGTTCTTCCCCGGTTATGTAAATCTTCAAAAACTGTCGAAACTTCCTTACTTAAATGTTCATTATTCAAATTATATATAACGTCTTCAAACATAGCTGTAGGTCCTATTTTCAAAAATGCTTTTAAAGTTGAACCATAATTAACCAAACGATTTTCCTCAGGTTTATACCAAGTTAAGCCGGGAATTCTATGAAAATCGGGCATCGTTCCAGTTAGTATGGTACTTTCTATAGTGACTGACATTGAAGGAATTGGAGCAACTAAATCATCATAAAACATGCCGTTTTTCGCCAAAAACAGCAAGGCCGAAAAGTTATTATTTTTAAAACCTTCTCGCAATATTTCTCCTGTCATGGAATCGATTATTATCATAACAACATTTTTCTTTTCTGAAACTTCGTTTATGTTATAATCAGCTTCTATAAAAGAGAGACTTGACCCTTTAAAGCTAATAACTATAATTAAAAGAAAAATAAAAAGAAGTAAATAACGCCGCCTCATTGCTCAACCTCCAATTTCAGATTATTACTAACTCTATCTTAAATTCAACTTTTTTATACCAAGGGTTTGAGATCTTTGTAATAGTATCAAACTCTACCTATAGAAAATACATGGTTTAATAAAAATTTCAACTGCATACTTCCTAAAAAAATTTTAATAGGGAGAGTTTTATTGGAATATTTTCCCCTGATCCAGTTCATAATATTCAATAAAAATCAGTGTAGGAGTTCAGTCAGATGTTATGTTATATACATTGCTAAAACCCATTGCAAAATTAATATTGTACTTAAAGTTTCGTATAGAGGTTATTGGGACAGAACATATTCCACATCAAACACCATATATTGTAGCTGCCAACCATATTAGTAATTACGATCCTTTAGTTCTATCGTGTACTATAATGAGAAAAATCCATTATATGGCTAAAGTGGAATTGTTTCGAAGTCGTTTTTCTAGTTGTTTTTTTACTGCCCTACATGCTATTCCTATTGATAGGCATGGGGGCAATCCTATACGTCCCGTAAGGAAGGTATTGAAAATAATAGGAGACGGTGAAATTTTTGGTATTTTTCCTGAGGGGAAAAGGCGTAAAAATGAGAAAGAAATCCCACCGAAAAGAGGAGTAGGTTATTTTGCTTCCAAAACTGGTATTCCCATTTTACCGGTTGCTATCATATTTTTGGAAAATAAGTATCGTAAAACAATAAAAGTCATAATTGGACCATTAATATATGTCAATGATGTAAAAGTAGATAAATCTAAAGACACAACCATATCCTTATTTGTAATGGAACAAATAAAGACACTAATGATGCTGGAAAATCTGAATAAATAAGTATGGTTATGGCAGTATCCATTATGAATGTAAAAAGAGCCAAGATACGCAAGTAGTACATAAAAACCTTGCATTTTCGTTGGCTCTTAAATCCCAATTCTAAAACTCCCGTTATAACTATCATTCACATTCTATATGTTAAGATATATCAAAACACATTTTTGTCTTTAAAATTCTTTAAAGTAGTCATAAAAATAATTCCTAGTAGAATTCCTGGTACTACACACAACATCGGAAGCCAAATAGGACCCAATATTACTCCAAACAACCTAATAGTGGAGGAATATATACATCCTACGGTTACAAAAAAAGCTGCAAACACAAATGGAAAAAAAGAAAATTCATCTTTTCCTCCTCCTGCATCCTTAAACGCATCCCACATCGAGAAAAAATACAAACAAGGATAAAACATCAACCATTGATTAACATGAGCAATTGCTTTTTCAATATCGCCGTGAAAACTAGAAATAATAACTTCGTTAAGATTAGCCTTAATATTTACGATAAATTCTAACCCCAATAAAATTGTTCCTTTTACCAGTCTTCCGTTTATAAGTTGCCAAAAGCCAGGAAGTGCAATGCTCAATAATAACGCCTCTGTAGGTTTTTCCACAATATTCCCATTCCTTTACTAGGTCTTTTCATTTCAAGTGTTTAATGATGAAGTTTTCTCCAGCCACTCTTTTCACTTTGTAATATTTACAGAAAAATACATTTGTATACAATATAATAAATTAGGCTAAAATGGTTCTATTACTTAATGAATAGGTGAGGTTTTTGTATTGTTTCATAGTCAATAAAGTTTCCGGAAATGGAAGAGCTCTTAAAATTTGGAATAAAATTGAAAGAATACTTATAAAAAAAAATGTACTATATTGTGTTTATTATACAGAAAAACCAAAACACGCTACCTTAATAGTTCAAGAACTAATCAATGAGAAATGTAATTGTATTATTGTTGTAGTAGGTGGTGACGGAACCATTCATGAAGTTCTTAATGGACTAATCGGTTCCAATACACCCTTAGGAATAATCCCAGCTGGTTCGGGCAATGATTTCTCAAGGGGACTCGGTATTTCATTAGAACATGATAAGGCGTTAGATAGAATATTAAATGGTGAATCTAAAATCATTGATATTGGAATTGTCAACTCAACTTACTTTTGCACAGTTGCAGGAATAGGATTTGATGGGGAAGTTGCCTATGTATCTAATCAGTCCATATTTAAAAAAATCTTTAATTTAATTCGGATAGGTCATCTCACTTATATAATTAACACTATTAAGGTGTTGTTCCAATTCACTCCTGCCGATATCACTGTTGTTATTGATAAGAAAATATACAAATTTCAAAAAGTTTGGCTGGTCGCCGTAGCTAATTTGCCCTTCTATGGAGGTGGTCTTCCTATTTGTCCAAAAGCTGAATGCACTGATGGTTTATTTGATATCTGCATAGTGCATGGAATGACTAAATTTCAGTTTTTTCGTATTTTGAAATTAGTTCTAAAAGGACAACATATGTCTTCTCCTTCAATTAAAATAATTAAAGGAACAGAACTCGAAATAAACTCTTCAACTCCATTGATGATTCATGGAGATGGTGAAATAATAGGACGGACTCCAGCTCAAATTAGGATTGAACCGCATAGTTTATATGTTTTTTAATATTTTCCCAAAACAAAAATCCTTATTCTCTTTAGTCCATAAAATAAGGATTTTTGTTTGTTACTATATTATTTATCTCTTTTCATTTTTTCTAAAGCCTCATCATAATCAAATTCACCTAGGCAATGATCATATTATTTACAACACCAAAAAACTCTCTAATAAATTTGACCATGTACCAAATCTCCTTTCAATTTTATCAGATTCCAATTTCCCTTTAATCCTGTAAATCACAATGTACAATATTGCTGGTCTTAATTAATTGGCCTCATTCTTAACACCCCTATATAATATTTTTTATAACATGTCCATTACATTTTCTGTTTATACAAAAAAAGATTCTTTAAAGGGATTTTACTGATAAGGCTCATTACTTTATGTGACCATTTATATTAAATATTGATAATTTTATCAATAATTTCTTTAGCAGCATTAGGTTTTTGTATTTTTTTTATATTTTGTATTATTTCCTCATAATAACTCTCATTAGATAGAAACTGTTCTAGCACCACTGGTATATCTTTGTAAACTTCAGCTATTAAAGCTGCACCATATTTCAATAAATACTGGGAATTATGCTCTTCATGCCCGGGAACTGGTTGATAAATCAGTATAGGTGTTTCACAAACTAAAGACTCTGACATTGTTAAACCGCCCGCTTTTGAGATAATAACATCGCTCGCCCTTAAATAATCGGTAAACCTATTTGTAAATCCAATACTAACTGTTTCATGTTTACAATCTGATTGCTTAATTTTCTTTGTCGCTTTTTTATTATGACCAGTTATACATACTATTTGTAGATTACTTTCTAGAGTGTTTAAAGCCTTTAATACCTTCGTGAATTTGGTTAAATCAATTGCTCCGCCTGTGATTAATATTGTTTTTTTCTCAGCGTCTAAGTTTAATTCATGCTTTAGTGTCAACTTAGACTTCATTGCTGATGGTATTGAACGAATTGGTATACCAGTTGAGTGGATCTTTGATAAAGGGACATTGTATCTTGATGAATAATAATCCAATTGGTCTGATGCCGTAAAATATCCATCTACTTCGTTCCTAAAATAAGCTGGATGCAATACAAAGTCAGTTATTACACTATATAATGGTATATGAACATTTTTTTTACTCTTCATTTTTGACAAAATAGCTGTAGAAAATGGATGTACGGAAATTAATGAAATACATCTACTTTCTTTGATTTTAGAGTAAAGTTTGTCACAGAGCATTGTTCCAAATTGGTCCATTATCATATACCAAGGACGTTCTTCAGTATGGCTATACAATTTTCTCCAAACACTCGGACAATACTTTAATATTTTCAGGTATCCTTCTAATATCATTTTGTGAAAGGCCGGATTAATAAATTTGAATGTGTCAATTATTTCACATTGATAACCCCTTTTTTCAAACTCTTCTGATAATGCCTTAGCTGCTTGATTATGCCCATTGCCAATAGAGGCAGAAAAAATTAATATATTTTCAACAATCATAACTAGCCTCCCTTATTAAATAAATAATGGCCGATGATACTAGCGCTAATTTACACTCTAAGCAATAGTATTAGATTACCCTAATATAACAATTCTATTGGCAAGAAAAATTAATGAGTTCGATGCACCGACATGCGTAAGTTATAGCCAAAATTAACCCAGGAAACGGAATAGATAATCCCTCTATAACCATGATTATAAACAGGGAAACGATTCCCATATTGTGAAACCAATTTAAAAATTCTTGTACCACCATCATCCATCCTTTCAAGAATTAGGATGTGGTAAGATCATTCATTCGATTCAATCAAATTAAGGAAAAAAACACTAAATCCTTCTTCATTTTACTAAGAAGGATTTAGATCCAACAGAAACCCTAACCATATACTGTCTCCTCCAATAGAAGAGATAATGGTATTGGCTTTTGGTATGAGTTTTACGTATACACTTTTTAGCTTTATTCCCTATTGGGGTACCGTCAGAAAATGCGGATTTACAACGGTAAGCACATTTTCGAGACGGTTCCCCCATTTTTAACAACGTTAAGAAAGTTTCAATGGTCTTAAAAAATCTAACGAGACCACTTTCTCGGAATTAAAATGGTATTCTCCTAGCAAATTAATATGTTCCCAACCTAGAGGCGATATATGGTGCAATAATTCCTCATTAAAACTACCAGACTGCTTTTGATATTCAACTGCTTCTGTTAGATGTAAGGTATTCCATATACTGATGGCATTAATGATTATGTTTAAGGCACTTGCCCTTTGCAATTGATGCTGTATGGTTCTTTCCCTTAGCTCACCTTGTTTTCCAAAGAAAATGGCTCTTGCCAATCCATTCATGGCTTCTCCTTTGTTCAATCCTCTCTGTATTTTTCTTCTTAATGATTCATCAGAAATGTAATTCAAAATAAAGATCGTTTTTTCTATTCGTCCCATTTCACGTAAGGCTGTGGCTAAGCTGTTTTGTCTTGAATAAGAACCTAGTTTCCCCATAATAAGAGACGCTGAAACTGTTCCTTCCCTTATAGAATGAGCTAATCGCAAAACATCGTCATAATTTTCTTTAATGACCTTTGTATTTATTTGGCCACGTAAAATGGTTTCTAATTTTGGATATTCACTTGCTTTTTCTATTGTAAATAATTTTGAGTCTGATAAATCTCTTATTCTAGGAGCAAATTTAAATCCTAATAAATGAGTCAGTCCGAATATTTGGTCTGTGTAACCAGCCTTATCGGTGTAAGGCTCTTCAATTGAAAGGTCAGATTCATGATGTAATAATCCATCTATTACATGTACAGCATCTCTTGCATTTGTATTGATAACTTTTGCATAAAAAGATGAAAACTGATCACTTGTAAAACGATAAATGGTTGTACCTTTCCCAGTTCCATAATGCGGGTTTGAATCTGCATGTAACGATGATACTCCAACAGGGACACGCATACCATCTGAAGAAGATGTTGTCCCATCTCCCCAATATGTAGCTAAAGATAGACGGTGCTGATAATTTACCAGTGTAGCTTGAGCGCGAGCCATAGCATCTTCATGTAATCTCCATTGCATAACATTGGCCATCTGGCGATATGAAATATCAGGAGTTGTTTCTGCCATTTTAGTTAATCGAATATTCGTCCCCATCGCCATTAAGGTAGCCATTACAATAGATTTTTCCTCACCTTTAGGTGGCTGATTAGAAGAAGCGTGAATAATTGACTCTTCAAATCCAGTCCATTCAGCAACTTCCATTAATAAATCCGTAAGTTTAACTCTTGGAAGCATATTATAAAGAGCTAAACTAAAATTTCTAGCTTCTTCAGGAGTATCTGCTTGTAGTCTCTCAACATGTATCTTTTGTTTCTCAATATTAATACTTTCAACTTTATCAATATTTTTGGAAATCCATTGAAGTTTAGTATTTAAAGTCTCACATTTATTTTGTAAATACTGTTCAAAACTTAAGTGAACAGCTATATTAGTCCCTTGAACCTTTGCTTTTCCCCAATCATCCTTTGACACTACATAAAAAATGTTATTGGAAATGAGTTTTGGTCCTCTTATCTAGTAAAAAAGGGGGATTTACTATCTTCAATGGAAAGTTCCATAAACCCATTTTTGGAACCGGAAAACAAAGGAAAGTAACTTTGGTATTAACCTTGTTATCAATTTAAGTGACCGTAGTGTAAAAATCGATTCTAGATTAACTAAATAGTTTTCATTTAAATCTAACATTAGGACTGCGGAACCATTTACGGGATTTCTCTCTAACAGCAATTGCTAGCACAATTATAGAAATTCTTATTTATTTATTTAATCTTTTAGAATATAATGTAACCACAGTTACACCATATTCGTGAAGTGGAGGAGAAAGACATGTCTGAACCGGTATTGGGTAAAGTTAAAAAGACCCATAAACCTCAAGTGGCAGAGTATTCACTCTGGCAAATTGTGATGTATTTTTTGAAATTAGGAACGATTGGATTTGGAGGGCCAGTAGCCTTAGCCAATTATATGTATCGTGACCTTGTCGAACAACGTAAATGGATTTCAGAGGACGATTATAAAGATGGGTTGGCTTTATCTCAGCTTTCCCCAGGACCACTTGCTGCACAGTTAGGAATTTACCTCGGTTATGTCCATTATAGATTTATAGGAGCCACCCTTGTAGGAATTGCTTTTGCTCTTCCATCGTTCATTATGGTGGTTGCTATTGGTTGGGCTTACGTTCAATATGGTGGTCTGACCTGGATGCAAGCTGTCTTTTATGCGGTAGGAGCAAGTGTTATTGGTATTATTGCTTTTAGTGCGTATAAACTCACAACAAAAACGGTAGGGAAAAAATGGTTGCTTATAGGAATTTATTTAACATCAGCTATATTCACTGCAGTTACGGAGTCTGAGTCAATTGTTTTAATATTAGCAGGAGGTATTATAGTGTTACTTGTGAAAGCTCCTCCTCAATGGCTGAAAAATCTTAAAAAAGGTGTAAATAGTATTGCAGTAATGCCGTTAGCTTTTGCCATGGCGAAAGCGCCATCCACTGTAGATACAGGACTATTATGGCAAATCTTTTGGTTCTTTTCCAAAGCAGGTGCATTTGTCTTTGGTAGTGGTCTAGCGATCGTCCCGTTTCTTTATAGTGGTGTAGTAGTCGAGAATCAGTGGTTGAATGCTCAGGAGTTTGTGGACGCTGTAGCTGTGGCTATGATTACACCTGGACCTGTAGTCATTACAACAGGTTTTATAGGGTATCTACTACACGGTTTTTCAGGAGCGACGATTGCTGCTGTGGCTACGTTTCTTCCTGCATACTTGTTAACAATCATCCCAGCACCATTGTTTAAAAAATATGGAAAGCTGCCATCTATTTCTGCTTTCGTTGAAGGAGTAACGACGGGGGCAGTTGGAGCTATTACCGGTGCCGTGATTGTTTTAGGCCAAAGATCCATTTATGATATCCCGACAGCATTATTTGCGATTGTTACCTTGGGACTACTTTGGAAGTTTAAAAAGATTTCAGAACCTATCATCATACTCGGGGCAGCGGTCTTAGGATTGATTATTTATCCCCTTTTACACTCCTAAAGTAAGATCGGAGAAGACTGTATGAAACGTTTATGGTTGTTACTTCTATATAAAGTTCCACCTGAACCGACTTCTCACCGAGTTTATGTTTGGCGAAAACTTAAGCGCCTTGGGGCCGTTTTGCTCCACGATACCGTATGGTGTTTGCCCATTACAGGTTGGACACGAGAGCAATTTCAATGGTTATCAGTAGAAATTAAAGAGTTTGGTGGAAGTGTTATGGTATTTGAGTCAGAATTGATCCTTCCCGGGCAAGATGAAACGTTAATCCAACAGTTTTTAACAGAAGTCAATATAGGATATACTGAAATTTTAAAAGAATCAGAAATGGTAGTTGCCAGGTTGGGCCTAAACTTTATATGGAGGAATGGATGCAAGCCGTATTCTACATATTTGGCTCATGTATAAAAAATTTATTAGCCAAAAACAATCCTTTCCTATAATAAAATCGCCGGAGGGTAACAATGTGAAAGTTTGGTTACATTTACATTATAAAGTGCCACGTAACCCTACGTCTCGTAGAGTTTATGTTTGGAGAAAATTAAAGAAACGCTTAGGGGCTATCTTACTTCATGATTCCGTATGGATTCTTCCAAAGAATCCATGGACTCTTGAACAATTTGAATGGTTAGTTATGGAAATTAAAGAAATGGAAGGGGAAGCTTCCCTATGGGAAGCCTCGTTACTTTTAGGTCAAAAAGATGAGAATTTAATTCAACAATTTATAGCTCAAGTTAATGAAGAATATCAAGAGATCTTAAATGACCTATATGTTGAAAAAGGAGATCTTGTCTCTCTCTCTAAACGATATCAACGTGTCAAAATGATTGATTATTTTGATTCTCCTGAAGGAATTAAAGTCCAAGAGGCAATAAAAAAGGCAAGGAGGAACTAGATTATGAAATGGGTAACAAGACAAAATATTGGTGTTGATCGAATGGCCTGTTGTTGGTTAATCAAAAATTATATAGATGAAACACCGGAATTTATTTTTCTCCCAGAAGGCGGATTGCTACCGGAAGATGGAGAACCTTTTGATTTACCAGGTGTTCGACTTTCGCATCGAGATGGACATGCTAGCTTTCGCACGATTTTAAAAGAGTATGATATCCATGATCCTTTATTAGAACGTATCGCACAAATCGTTGACGAGGCCGATACAGTTCAAGAGGTATTTTTAGAGCCTGTCGCACAAGGATTAGATTTTATCTGCAGAGGTGTACGCTTGATCAGTAAGGGTGACGAAGAAGCGTTAGAAAGAGGATTTATGATATTCACTGCTATTTATGAACAATTAAAGGCTTCACAGTAAAATAGAGTTCTACAAGTTTAATAGGGGGAAAACAATGGGATCAATGAATGAACATGTAAATCGTAGACTCCATTCTTTATTAGGGGTTTTTCCAATCGGGTTATACCTTGTCTTTCATTTAGTAGCTAACTACTTTGCGACAAGGGGACCAGAAGCTTACAATAGCGTTATTGAGTTTGTTGAAGGATTACCTTTTTTAATTTTTTTAGAAATCTTTCTTATCTACCTTCCGTTACTTTTCCATAGTATTTATGGTATTTATATTGCCTTCCAAGCATCTAATAATGTTTCTCGGTATGGTTATTTTCGTAACCTGATGTTCTTTGTCCAGCGTATTACCGGAGTGATCACTCTAATCTTTATTTCCTGGCATGTATGGGAAACACGTATCCAAAAAGCTCTCGGTGAAGAAGTTAATTTTAACATGATGGCTGACATTTTAGATAATCCATTCATGATGATTTTTTATGCGCTTGGCATTATTTCCACCGTTTTTCATTTTAGCAACGGGCTATGGTCTTTTATGGTATCATGGGGGATTACAATTACTCCACGTTCACAAGTCATTTCTACATATGTAACGGGAGTTATTTTTATAACCTTAACTATTATTGGGCTAATGTCTTTATTTGCCTTCCAGGTGTAAGTAAAAAAGCGTAGAGATAGGTTTTAGTCTCTATGCTTTTTTTTATAGGTTGAAATTCCTTCGTCCTTTTTAACCTTGAATTCAAAATTATTTTGTGCCTATAATAAAAGTAGTTGAAGATGTAACCACGGTTTCATATCCCGGAAGAAACTAGTAACTGCTAGAAGTAGGGGGACAACTGTATGGTTATTGCGATAATCTACCCTTTAGGAGTGAAAGAATGGAAACGGTAGAGGAAAAGAGAAAAGCTTCCACTGATAAGATGTTTGGACGAATTAGGATTCTAATCATTGTATTAATTGTGATTGGAGAGGTCATCAACGTACAATATTTCTTATTCAAACCCAATTGGATGTTAGAAACGTTGTTAAATGTACTTGTTGCAAGCTACTTATTGATGTTTACGATCCAATATTTTAAAAAGGATTGGAAGAAATCATTTCTGTTTGCTATGTTCTGCGTGTTAATAACTGTAACTAATGTCTTAATTTTATTTTTGGGATAAAAGTTACGACAATAATTGAGCAAAGAAGGGAGAAAAATATGCGACCTAAAGGTTTATTGGATTGGATTGCTTTTTGGTTTTTAATTATCGGGGCATTTTCTTGGGGTTATTTTGTCACAGATATCAATATTCTTGATCAAGTTTTAGAAAAAGTCTGGGATCCTCTTGATGATATCGTGTTTATAATGATTGCCCTTTCAGGTCTTTACTGGATTGGCCAAATTATTTCCTCACGTGATGAAGCTTAATATCTTAGTCATTGTATAGTTTAACATCTATAAACCTATAATGATGGCAGACCGTTACATGTTTATAAAAAGGAGAAATGATTAAGTGAAAAAGCATAATAAAATCATAATTGGGTTAATATTGGTTTTTGGGATATTGGCTACTGGAGCCTGTTCCTTTAATTCTAAAGAGAATCAAGCACAACCACAAAATCAAAGTTCCAATCAAGATACTCCTGCGATGGCTACACAAAAGACAAACTGGGAAGACGTTGAACAGGTGATCGGTAAAAGTGGACAAATGAAAGAAGGAGATGTATTCTACTTTAGTTTACCTCGCAGCGATTTACAGGTTTCACTAAATGGAATTCAACTAAAACCAGCTTTTGCATTAGGTTCTTGGTTAGCATTTAAAGAAATGAATGATAAAGTAATGGTCATGGGAGACCTGGTTCTTACACAAGAAGAAGTAAATCCAGTAATGACTGAGCTAATTCGAGGTGGTATAGAAGTAACAGCTTTGCACAATCATTTAATGGGAGAATCTCCAGATATTATGTATATGCATATCGAAGGACATGGAAATCCTGTAGATTTAGCTGAAACACTTCGTAAGGGAATAGGTAAATCTCAAACTCCTATAAATGATGATAAGAAGGGTGATACAGCTGATGGTCAGTTGCCATTAAATAAAGAACAACTTGATGAAATTTTCGGCAAAAAAGGAACCGTTAGTAATCAAGTGTATAAAATGAGTTTTCCTCGTGTTGAAGAGATAAAAGAAAACGGTATGATAATTCCTCCTACTATGGGGACTGCCACTGCCATTAACTTTCAACCAACAGGAGAGGGAAAAGCAGCGATTACAGGAGATTTTGTGTTAACTGCTAAAGAAGTAAATCCTGTGATACGGACTTTACGCGAACATGGTATTGAAGTAACAGCATTACATAATCACATGCTGAGCGAAGAACCACGCCTCTTTTTTGTCCATTTTTGGGCGAATGATGATGCAGAAAAATTAGCCAAAGGCCTTCGTAAAGCGATTGACAAAACCAATTCTAAATTACCGGATATGGAAGGTTAGATTAAAAATACTGAACATCATTCATGCTGACGATTGCAAAATATAAGAATCGATTATTCTTTGAGGCATCGGTTTTTTACTATTTAAATTTAGTAGCGTGCAAATTATGAAGACACCTAAAACGTCGTTTCCTTAACGTACAGGGATTCGACTTTTTTTAATTTAAAATTCTCTTAGCGTACAAAATTTCCGAAATGTTGGCGGTACCCCAAACAGAAAACCCTTCCAAGTGATCAGGAAGGGTTTTACTTTATATTTCCTTACATGACTTTCGTCAAAACTCAAAGCTTTATACCACAAATGGGCAGAATCAGTTTTATTCCTCAAATGGGAGCAAAAACAGAAGATCGTTATGTTATGCCTTTAATATTATCTTGATATCGAGCCTTCCAGATAAGGGCGCCATTGTTGAATAATTAAATCCCAATTTCTCAGTTACATCACTGAGAGAATACTGGAATACCTTAACGATGTAAATGCAGAACTTTCAACGTATAGATCTTTTTTTATCTCCTAATATATCAGATCAAATCCCTAACAGGTTTGGCGTTTTTATAGTTCAGGTATTGTATATCTATTGTGCAGGTGGTGGAACAATTGGCTGTTGGTCAATCGGCTTCTCCTGTGCAGGTGGTTGAGAAACTGGCGGTTCAATAGCTTGCCCTTCTGCAGGAGGATTTTGTCCTTTTTGTTCATCCAACATCGTCTGTATCGTAACAAATTTATATCCTTGTTTTTGCAGGTCATCAATGATTCGTGGGAGTGCTTCTATTGTTCCATCCAATAAACGGGCCTTGGATTGGAAATTATGCTGTAAAATGATTCCCCCAGGTGATGCGTCTCGATGAATAATTTCCATAATTGCTTCTGCAGACATTCCACTCCAATCAAGGGTATCAACAGACCACAAAATGTTTCTCATTCCAATTTCATTTAAGATCGCAACATCCGCCTTAGTATATGCCCCATAAGGAGGACGAAACACATCAGGTTTCTTTCCCAGGACTTTCTGCATTTCATTTTGAGTCGATATAATTTCTTCTTTTACGGTTGAAGACCATTGATATCTTAAATCTGGATGATGCCATGTGTGATTGGCAATCCCATGTCCATCTTTAGCAATTTGTTTCATAATTTCAGGGAAATAAGTGATTTGTCTACCGACGACGAAAAAGGTTGCAGGAACGCCTTTTTCCTTAAGAATACTCAATATTTTTGGTGTATAGTAGTCTTCTGGTCCGTCATCAAACGTAAGTGCAACCAGTTTTTCAGTTGTACCTGCTGATTCTATTGAGTTTGCTGCAATTGGTAAATTTGTTGTTATAAAGGTTCTATTCACTTTTGGGTCATATCTGACCCCCATACCTAACTTCTTAGCAACATCAATTAACGGAACAAATGGTTCCCCGCCGAAATCAATGGTTGATGTTGGAAGAGGATGCCTGATCCACTTTCCTGTTGATTGATTAAAATCGTCTGAGTAGCTCTTTCCGACTGGTAATGCAAACATTTTATCTTTTGCTTTAAATACGACAGACCGATATTGATCGTTCCAATCCACATATGCACCTGTATGTTTCAAATAAAGTGCGGGTACCATTAAATGCCCTTCTCTCATGATATATCTAGTATTTATCGGGACATCGTCAATATAAATAGGCGCTTCTAGAAGTCTCGATTCATTCCCATAAACGATAGAGGGAATTAACAAAAACATTACGAGGGCAAAAAAGATTTTTTTCTTACTAAACAATGTTGACACCTCCAGAAAAGTCTTAATCAAATATAGTTTTCCTTAAGAGGTGTCTATTTATTTATTTTATTCTTTATTAATTGGCATAGAAAATTATATAGTTAATGAAAATAAGCGAAAGGACTCTTAATTTTGATAAAATAAGGATTAGCATTTAATAGGGGTGTGAATTATCAAATGGCTAATGAATTTGCACAACTTGCTGTTTCACCATTGTATATTTTAATGGTTGTATTAAGTATTTTATATTTAATCTTTTTAAGAGAAGACAAAGGTTGTATTACGACTTTCGGAAGAATAGCTTCTGTGGTGTATATTCTTATATATCTATTAGCACTGTATTTATTTATATTTTAATCTTCAATTATAAGGAGCATTCACGCCTGCGGCGGCGACTTGACCAACGCTGCCGGATTAGATGCAATATGCCAGGGATTAAGAATGACAAGTGACAAAGATCATGAGGCGTTAGAGAAAGGATATATGATCTACGAGGCCCTCTATGTACAACTGGCTGTTGAAGATCTTCCAGCGCCCGGGAGAAGCTGCGTATAAGCCGGCATGACAACGAGGTTATGATCGAAGCCTAGCCTTTGTCTCTGCGTCCTGGTAAAACGCTCCATGTGCTGCCGCTGACTTCTGGTTATTTATCCTCATCTTTTTGTTTTTGCGGCACAAACTTATATTCACCCGTATCATTGAAATGAATATTGATTTTCAAATGACGAATTGCGTCATTATGAAGAACGAATGAATGGTCATCGGCCATCTGTTGCCATACACGCGGATTGGATCGATACAGTGTATCTCCCAGGTTCAACACGTCGGTATGGATGCGGATACCTTCGCGAAAAACATGGAGGATTTGACCTTCCAAAAGTTTTGTATATCGTTCCATCAACTCATTTTCCGTCATGGCTTCGCGCAGTTCGACAAGATGCGCGTCCAATGTAATCGTCATGTCAAAATAGGCTTTGTCCCATTTCGCCTGAGGTCGAATATGGATGCGCGGTTTTTTAAACAGCATGACGGCCGAAATATCATCGTCGGACAATAAAGCGACGGGATAGCTTTGCGTCTTTGGATTCACCCATTGCCAGCCCGTAAGATCGGTTCGACTGATCCAACCGTTCCATCGTTTCGTTTGGAACAGATCCGCGCCATCAATTTCCAAAAGCTTCATGTTTTTACCGTCCTCTCTCCAAAAAGCGGCGTTTAATGTCAATGACGGCAAATAACTTGACCTGGCCTTATCTTTTAATGAACGTATAAATTGATACAAGCGGACGGGGGAAATCGAGGAGCTTTGCCGATACTGATCTTTCGGTTCATGCAACAGGGTGTAAAGCGGAGAAAATTTGAAAAAGGTTTGGGCTTTGA
This sequence comes from Metabacillus herbersteinensis, assembly GCF_042433335.1. Classification (NCBI taxonomy): domain Bacteria; kingdom Bacillati; phylum Bacillota; class Bacilli; order Caryophanales; family Bacillaceae; genus Metabacillus; species Metabacillus herbersteinensis. Next base: position 4,438 of record NZ_JBHLVO010000027.1, on the reverse strand, counting down.
AGATATCTTCGATATTTTCTTTTGTGCTGAATATCCATGTATTGTACCGTATTTCTTTATAGCGATTCGTAAACTCCAGAAATTCCAGATGTTTGTCCGCCTTCAATACATTGTCGGTAACGACGATCGTCGATACCTGTTCCCAAAAAAGCGCTTGTTGAGATGTAGCTTGCAGTTTATTGGCCGCATCCCAAAGGCTTTTTCCCGCCGCTTTCCCTACATAACTGGTTGGCTTTTTTGTTTTTGCCTGCCCTTCCGATTTGGCTGCATCCGAAAAGTCTAACATCTGAGCATAAAGAACATACTCTCCATCTTTGTAGTCGGCTCCAATAGCCGTAACATAATGGATCGTTTGGATTTCTAACGAGCCCCAGCATCCTGTCGTCAGAAGCAAGCTCGCTCCCGCGACCAAGATTAAAATCGCCTTCATGATGAGTCCTCCTCTTTTCCCGCCGCTTTCCCTACATAACTGGTTGGCTTTTTTGTTTTTGCCTGCCCTTCCGATTTGGCTGCATCCGAAAAGTCTAACATCTGAGCATAAAGAACATACTCTCCATCTTTGTAGTCGGCTCCAATAGCCGTAACATAATGGATCGTTTGGATTTCTAACGAGCCCCAGCATCCTGTCGTCAGAAGCAAGCTCGCTCCCGCGACCAAGATTAAAATCGCCTTCATGATGAGTCCTCCTCTGCTTTCCGGGTTGAATCTTGCGTATTCACGGCATTCGGACGTTTCCGCCGCCAAGCCCATGGAAGATTGAACAGGGCTTGAGGCAAGTCTGCCCTGTCCAGCGGCGACAAAGGAGATAAATAAGGTAATCCGAAAGACTGCAGGGTGGAAAGATAGGAAAGCAGCAGTACCACTCCGCAAAAAAAACCGTATAAACCGAAGGCGGCAGAAACAAAGAAAAGGCCAAACCGCAGTATACTGACCGTAGTATTCAACGAATGATTCGGCACCATAGAGCCGAACACATGGGTAATCGCGGCGATAACCAGAACACTGGGCGACATAAACCCTGCCCGAATCGCGGCATCGCCAATAATCAGTCCTCCTACGACAGTAATCGTTTGTCCTAATGAAGCAGGCAACCGCGCTCCCGCCTCACGAAAAACTTCCAGGAAAATCAGCGTCAGAAACATTTCTTGAGCGACAGAGAATGGGAGGCCCAGCCGCTGTACCGAAATGGTAGCCAATAGCAAGATTGGTATTTGTTCGATGTGAAAGCTTAGCAGCGCAGTCCATAGCGCGGGCAATAACAGAGCTATCAAAATCCCGACTATTCTGAGCCCTCTTGCTACAGCAACGCTCAGCGCGGGATAATGGATATCTTCTGCGGTCTTTAACAGGAAGAAGACGTCGGCCGGCGCAATTAGGGCGCTGGGCGTACCCTCCGTTAGAACGACGCAACGACCGCTCAGCAGCGAGGCCACGGCGAAATCGGGCCGTCCTGTATAGGCCATCATCGGGAATATGGATTTCGGAGTCGAAAGCATTTCTTCCAGCTGCCCGGCGCTGCATATCCCGTCATATTTGATACCCTGCAGTTTCGTTCGAAGATTGTCAACCAGCGCCGCGTTCGCAACATCTTGCAAATAAAGCAATCCGATTCGGGTTTGCGTGCGCTGTCCGACCGTTACCTGTTCATAACATAAGGAGCCTGTTCTCATGCGCTTGCGAATTAAAGCGACATTGGTCGCAATCTCTTCCACAAAACCGTCTTTAGGACCTTTGATCGACACCTCGATACTGGATTCTTCCGGTTTTCGCTGAGGCACCTTGGCCATATCCCATGCATACACGCACTGTTGAACAGGCGTAAAAATAATGAGTTTTCCATCCAGCACATGCTGTACGATTTGCCGTCTCAACATCAGCCCGTTGCCCGTTACCTTCTCTAGCGGCAGCTCATCATTGCGGGTCATGGAGTCGCCATTGAAGCCTGTTGTTCTAAAGAGCCGCCTTAAACGCGGCAGAACGATGTCTTTCCATTCCCTTGGATCCGTCAACCCCTCGCAATAAAGCAATAAAACAGAGGAGTTCGGATTCTGCCTGTCACACAGGCAAGAAACAGATTTGACATCGGCGGAATTTTGAAATAAACCGGTGATCTCCTGTTCGGTCAAGCCCAGGTCATTCGCGCAAGCATCGTTGGAATGCCCGATTCTCTGTTCCGCAGGCAACGAAGCAGGTGGATAAGACCGCTTTCGGAACCATTGCATCAACCAGTTCTTCATGATCCCCTCATCCTCCATCTTGAAATCCATGTTTTTCCCGCAAACAAGAAGGTGAGTCCGATTACCAGGACGAAGGTGGATGGGAAATACATCGTTTTTAGAAATTGCAAAAACCGCACGTCACTTATCGGCGCCAAAATGGCAATAAGCAGAGTTCCGGTCGCAAGCAGCAGAAGCGGCGTTCTGTTTTTCGGTTTCCACACATCCGCAATGATGAAGAGGGAAAGCGAAAGGCGAATGAATTCTCCGGATACCCACTGATAGATTGCAAAAACATCCAAATGTTCTATGTACTTTCCCAGTTCGAGAACACGCCACTGTTCAAATGCCGGATATCTCTGCAAAGCAGCTTCCTCTGCCCCATAAATCGAAATCGCTCCCATTAAAGGGCCTATTGTCAATCCGGCGAGCGAAAAAATCATGAACAGCACGCCGGCGAATGAAGGGCGATTGATCAGACGATGTTGAAAAAAAAGAAGAAGCACAAGCTCGAAAATTCCGCTCGCCGCATATAGGCTGCCCCGCCAAACGGGAGCGAATCCATCGGCAAGGAGGGGGAGAACAAGACTGTAGTCTTTATGCTTGAAGTTGAAGGTCATAACTAATACTCCGAGAATCACCACAAATGGCAGCAAAATACCCGACGTAATCGCGATGGAACGAAGGCCCCCGGTTGCAAGAAAGAAACAGCAGGCTAATACGAGAAGAGCAAGCACGAATTTAGGTGTATGCGGCATATAAGTCGAATGGGTCCATACAATGAAATAAAAGAGGGTAACGTAACCCTGCAGCCATATGTAGATGCTGACTGCCGCAAGGATAATGACGGACAAGCCTTTGCCGAAATGGTGCTGCAACCAATCGGGGAACGGCTGTTGACCCTTGTGTTTCATGATATAGACTAGGCACGCCCCCCAAACAGGCAACAAGGCCAATGCCATCCCAACGGAGACTACAGCATCTCTTCCCGCTGCGTCCAACAATATGGGAATCAAGACCACATGATTGAGAAGGCCGATCGAAAGTAAAAGAATGGAGTAACCTTGCAACGCAGAAATATTATTTTGAATTTTATCGTCACCTCCCGATCATCGCCTGACATTTTGTCCATGAAATATATAATTGTAATTTAACCATTCGAATCGAAAAAAATACCCAATAAAATGAATTTCCATTGACAGAGAGGAACACGTATACTAAATGTAAGGTTCAATCATAAAACGAACGATCTTCAAACCATTTTGCCGACTCGTTGCTTTCGCATGCTGTTATGTGCAATGACAGGATGAAAAAGTAATTTCATTTTGCTAAATAAGTTGAAGATAAATCGGTATGTTCATTGGGATCACATTCGCCCATATGAAGTAGCGTTTTTTATGTGTGCCGGGCATGGCAGCGATCTAGGTGGTGAAAGTCCACTGTGGGGGTACACATCAACCAACCACTAAGGAAGCGCAAGGTACTTACCGTGAGGTAAGGGCTGGAGGAAGCGTAGAATAAAATCTTGGCTCGACGAACAGAAATCTGATACCAAGGCTCTTCAAAGGGATGAGGCTCCATAACAAGTCAAAGTCCAAAAGATGTGCGTAACTTTGTCGGGTAAATCAGGCGAGTAAAAGAGGAAAGATCGTTGTCTTACCCTGGGAGATCTTGCGGATGTACAAAAGTACAGTCGAAAAAGGTTAATCGCAAGAAGTCAGCAGAAGCCATAGTAATGAATAGATCATGAAGGGCTGAACAATTTATAGTGTTTCAACGCCGCGAATGCGTAAGTGACGAACTCCGAATGTGTTAATGGTGAAGGTATGAGCGTATCTCAAAGGATAACCAAAATGGAGCTGTCCCTTACTACGTGAGAGGAAAGGAGAAACGAGTGTGGACCTTTTAGAACAGATTCTAAGTAATCGAAATATGAATGAAGCCTACTTACGTGTCTTTAAAAACAAAGGTGCAAGTGGGGTCGACGGCGTAACAGTCGACGAACTAAAGCAATACCTGAAAGAGAACAAGAATGAACTGCGTCAGCGCATCAGAACAAGAAAATACCAACCACAAGCTGCCTTAAGAGTGGAAATCCCAAAAGAGAATGGCAAGATGCGCAAATTGGGAATACCAACAGTAGTGGATAGAGTCGTTCAACAAGCCATTCATCAAGTACTCAGTCCGATATTTGAAAAGCAGTTCAGTGAATTCAGTTATGG